>JANPGL010000835.1:0-4354 GCA_031423915.1 Actinomycetes bacterium
GAGATGGCCGACGGCGGGGTGCCGTCGTGGCAGCCGATCGACGGCTCGATGCTCTCGGCCGACATCTCGGGGTTCACCGCGCTCTCCGAGCGCCTGGCCTCCAAGGGACACGCGCTGGCGGCCGTCGCGCCCGAGGCCCCGGAGGCCCCGTCGTGGCGCGACGACGCCGTGGCGACGTTCCGTCGCCTCGGCGTGACGTCCCCGCCGCCGCTGCCGCTCTAGCGTCGGGTCGGGTCGGGAGGCCAGATCGTCGATGACCGCCAGGACGAAACCCGCGTTCGCCGTCGTCACGTCACTGCTCGAAGAAGCCGGTCATCGCGGTGAGACGGCCGTGCGTTCCAAGGGTGCCGAAGCTGGTCCCTGGGCTCAGCACCGCGCCGCTGGCGTCGGTCATGTCCCAGGTGACGAGGAGGCAGTCGTGGTGTCGGGCAACGTGGCGGTTGACGAACCCGCCGCCGGGAAGTTGCTGCTGGAACCCGTCCATGTAGGCGCACAGTTCCGCGTAGCCGGTGGTGCGTGTGTTCGGATCGGTGTAGACGAAGTCCTCGGCCAGGCACGCCTCGAAGGCACGGAGGCGTTCGTGTTCTGGTAGCGCACCCCACGAGGCCGCGTAGGTGTCGAGCAGGTCGGCAAGGTTGCTGTCGGTCATCGCGTGGTACCTCGTGGTC
The DNA here is from genome assembly GCA_031423915.1 of Actinomycetes bacterium. Lineage (GTDB taxonomy): Bacteria > Actinomycetota > Acidimicrobiia > Acidimicrobiales > Ilumatobacteraceae > JANMAT01. The sequence goes on from JANPGL010000835.1 coordinate 669, forward strand.
GTTGGCGTCGGAGCTGGTTCAAGGCGGTGGTCACGAGCGCGTCGACGTTCACCTCGACGGTGAGCCCGGTGCGCAGCAGGGTCAGGACGCCTTGGTAGAGCACGAGCAGGGTGTCGGCGGCGTTGCCGATGTCGACGGTGGCAGCGACCTCCCCGCCGTGCTGGGCGGCAAGGAGCTGCGCGGCGAACGCGCTGCGGATGCTCTGCAAGCCCGCCTGGACTCGCTCGCGGGCTCCGGGTGAGATCGCGCTGAACTCGACGGCGCTGTTGGTGAGCAGGCACCCGTGATCCGGGAGGGGCTCGCGGGTGTAGGTCGACACGAAGAACTCGGCGATGCCTGCCAGTCCGGCTTCGGGCCGGAGGTAGTCGACGATCCGGCGGTCCACCACCGACGACGCGTACCGCACGAGCACCGCCTCGAACAGCCCCGCTTTGCTGCCGAACACGTTGTAGAGGCTCGTGGCCTTCAGACCCGTCGCGTGTTCGAGGTCACGAATCGAGGTCGCCTCGTAGCCGTGCTCACGGAAGCAGGCCATCGCGGCCGCCACAGCGTCATCGAGTTCCACGGTCCGGGGGCGACCCACGCCGGTACTATAGCGACCGCTAAAGAAGTCGTCCAGTCCATCCGGACCGCCCGACGCGGTCCGGGGTCAGGCGAGTTCGAGCGACTCCAGTGGCGTCGGGTGGCCGGTGAGCCATCCCTGCAAGTGGGTGCATCCGCGGTCGAGGAGCCAGGATCGCTGCTCGGACGTCTCGACTCCCTCGGCGACGACGTCGAGCCCGAGCTCGCGGGCGATGCCGATGGCGCCGGCGAGAATGGCCATGTCGATGTGGTCGTGGCCGATGCCGTTGACGAAGCTGCGGTCGAGCTTGACGCCCCGCAGAGCCCGATGGCGGAGGTGGCTGAGCGAGGAGGTTCCTGTGCCGAAGTCGTCGAGCGCGACCTGGACTCCGGTCGCGGCGAGTTCGCTCATCGCCGAGCTACTCACCGTGGTGCCTGCGAGTGACTGCTCGGTGACTTCGATGACGAGGGTGGCGGGTTCGAGGTCGTGTTCGCGCAGGAGGCTCCGTACGAGGGAGCTGAGCTGGGTACTGGCGATCTCGCTCGGGCTGAGGTTCACGTGAACGGCGACCGGAGCGGCGCGTGTGGCGTTGATGGAGGCGGCGTCGACGATGGCCTGGCGAAGCACCCAGTGTCCGACGGTGGCGATGAGGCCGGTTTCGATGAGGACGTTCATGAACAACGCCGGCACGATGGTTCCGTGATCGGGGTGGTCCCAGCGCAGGAGTGCTTCGATCGCGGTGGTGCGGCCCGAGCGGTCCTGGATGGGTTGGTAGCGCAGCGAGAACTGGTCGCGATGCAATGCCTGCGTGAGGTCGCGCCGCAACCCGGTGTCCGAGGTGAACGGGCCGCCCTGGCCCGTGGTGGTGTGCGCCGTCCAGAGGCGGTTGCGTCCGTGTCGTTTGGCTTGAAGGAGCGCGTTGTCGGCTTGGGCGATGAGATCTCGGCCGGGGAGTTGCTTCGGGGTCCAGGCGACACCGACGCTTCCCCGGATCGAGACGGCACCGTCGTGGAGAGGGATGTTGACGCGGGCGATCTGTTCGGTGATGCGGGGCGCCAGCGTCTGCATCATCTGATCCTCGTCGACGTCGTCGAACATGACGACGAACTCGTCCCCACCGAGGCGGGCCACGGTGTCGTGGGCTCGGACGGCGGATCGCAGCGCGTCGACCACGGCGGTGAGGGCGGCGTCACCGGTGTCGTGGCCATAGGTGTCGTTGATCGACTTGAAGTGATCCAAGTCGATCATGCCGACGGCGACGCCGGCCGAGCTGCCGCGCTCGAGCCGGCCCAACGCCTGGTCGAGCCGGTCGTAGAGCGCGGCGCGGTTCGCGGCGCCGGTGAGCGGGTCGACGAGGGCGAGTGCAGCGAGTCGCTGTTCGTTCTCCACCGCGCTCGTGATGTTCGACGCCGTGAAGAACACGCTGCCCCCGGGGCCATCCGGTTCTGCGACCGGCATCATCCGCACTCGGTACCATCCGGGCGGACCGGCGACCGGCTCGAACCAGAGCGGGCTGATCTCGCGCTGGGCACCGGTTTCGAGGGCCCCGATCAGACTGGCCCAGACCTGCTCGAAAAGCGCACGGGGTACCGCGAGGTCCGAGGCATGGTGGCCCACCAGCGAACGACCCTCCGGGCACAGCGCCCGCACCGCGGCTGGGTTCATGGCCTCGATGACACCGCTACCGGTCAAGCGCACGACGGGATCTGGCGCGGGATCGATGAGGGAAGCGAGCCGTCGCTCGGAGCGAGCGAGTTCGGTCGCGGCGTCCTCGGCCTGTCGGCGGGCTTCGACCGCATCGGTGATGTTGGTGACCTGGACGTAGTCGAGCCGCTCGCTCGAGGCGTCGAAGAAGACCGGCACGACCTGGATGACGGCCCACACGACGCTGCCGTTCGCGTGGATGTACCGTCCGATCGTGCGGCGCGCGGTCACCTGACCTGAGTCCGGTTGGCGTTCGAGGTCGAGGTTCGGCCGGACCGAATCGGGGTGGGCGAACTCCCACCAGGGTCGACCGATCAGCTCGTCAGGTGCACGCCCGATCATGTCGGCAAACGCCTGATTGATCCGTAGCAGCCGCCCGTCACGATCGACGAGCTGGTTGCCGACACCGGCCGCATCGAAGCCACGCTCGAACAGAACTGCCCGACCGCGCGCTTCGTCGAGGTCGCTGGCCATGCCTCGCAGGCGCACCAGCTCCTGGGCGACGTCGGCCAGGCTGCGCAACCGTGTCATCTGGTCGACCGAGAGGCGCCGGGGCTCGCGGTCGATGACACACAGCGTGCCGAGACCGTGCCCGGCGTCGTCGACTATCGGAAACCCTGCGTAGAACCGGATGGCGGGATCACCGACCACGAGCGGGTTCCCGCAGAAGCGAGGATCCTCGCTGGCGTTCTCGACCACGAACGGTGCGGCCGGCGTGGCGATGGCATGACTGCAGAACGCGACGTCCCGAGGCGTCTCTGCGGCCTCGAGCCCGACGCGAGCCTTGAACCATTGCCGATCCGTGTCGACGAGCGATACCAGGGCGATCGGCACCCCGGCGACTTCGCACGCCATCGCCACGATGGCGTCGTACGCGGCCTCTGGTCTCGTATCGAGCAAGCCGGTGCGATGGAGCGCGACGAGCCGATCGAACTCCGTCGAATCCCCGGTGCTCACGGGCGGCAGCCTATCGGCGACCGATCGATCGCTGGCATGACATCGTCGGACGGACCTTCAGCAGGCCGGGCTCGTCGTCGCGGCCGACGCCGTGGCGCCGTTGAGGCGCCAGGTCTGCGTGCCCGAGGCGAACGTGGTGGTGAACACCCCGCGTCGCTGGCCGGGCAGGAGGATCTGGGCTGGCCCTGCAGGTACGGCGCGGCCGTGAACGTGTTCTCCAGGATCGGCACCGACGGCACGGCGATGGCCGGAGAACTTGCCCTCGGTCGCTCTCCGAGAGCTGAAAGGATGCCGCACATGGGCTTTCGAGACCAGGGGATCGAGCCGGCAATTGGGTTCACGGGAGATGGGTTCATCGTTCGACCGCTCAGGCCGTCAGATGTCGCGCTCGACTACGACGCCGTCATGGCGAGCCGCGACTTCCTCTTCCACTGGGAGCAGGACCCGCCCTATCCACCGGAAG
>JANPGL010000836.1:0-1663 GCA_031423915.1 Actinomycetes bacterium
TCTGGGTCGAGACCAGCCGCCGCTACGTCCACGCCCTCGAACTGCTCACCGGGGAGCGGTTCCAGCCGGGGGCGTACCCCGTGCAGGACCGTCTCGTCGCCAACCTCGCCAAGGCCGGAGTGCTCCATGGATGACCCCACGCTCGATGTCCCTCGCCACGAGTGCGGGGTGATCGGGATCTCCACCCCCGACGGCGACGCGGCCCGGCTCGGCTACTTCGGTCTGTACGCGCTGCAGCACCGCGGGCAGGAGGGGGCGGGCCTGGCCGTGGCCGGCCAGGGGAGCGCGTTCGTGCACAAGGCGCCGGGGCTCGTGGCCCACGTGTTCCAGCCCGAGGACCTCGACCGGCTCCCCGGGCCCCACGCCATCGGCCACACCCGCTACTCGACGACCGGCTCGTCGAGCGAGCGCAACCTGCAACCGTTCCTCGTCGAGACCCGACACGGCCCGCTCGGACTGGCTCACAACGGCAACCTGGTCAACGCCGGCGAGCTGCGCGAGGAGCTGCTGACCCGCGGCTACCCGCTGGCGGCGTCGTCGGACTCCGAGGTCATCCTGCTCATGCTGGCCCAGGCCATCGGGGCCACCTGGGAGGACCGGCTGGAACGCACGATGCCGCACTGGCGCGGCGCCTACTCGCTGGTGGTCCTCGTCGAGGACCGCGTCATCGCCGTGCGGGATCCGTGGGGCTTCCGCCCGCTTTCGGTCGGTCGCCTGCCGGGCGGTGGTCATGCGGTGGCCAGCGAGACCTGCGCGTTGGCCACGCTCGGCTGCACCGACGTCCGCGAGGTGAACCCTGGGGAGATCCTCACGCTCAAGGCCGGCGAGCTGACGACGCGCCGGGCGTTCTTCACGGCTCCGCTGCAGGCCCGATGCACGTTCGAGTTCGTGTACTTCAGCCGTCCCGACTCGGTGTGGGACGGGCGCAGCATCCACGCGGTGCGCCAGCGGCTCGGCGAGGAGCTGGCCCGGGAGGCACCGGCCGACGCCGACCTCGTGATCCCGGTGCCCGACTCGTCGATCCCGGCTGCGCTCGGCTACGCCCGGGTCAGCGGCCTGCCCTACAACGACGGGCTCATCAAGAACCGCTACATCGGGCGCACGTTCATCGAGCCCACCCCGCTGCTGCGCCGGCGAGCGGTGGCGATGAAGTTCAATGCGCTGTCGGAGAACCTGGCCGGCAAGCGCGTGGTGATGATCGACGACTCGATCGTGCGCGGCACCACGTCGGGTCCGCTCGTGCAGCTGCTGCGCGACGCCGGCGCACGCGAAGTCCACCTGCGCATCACGTGCCCGCCGATCACCCACCCGTGCCACTTCGGCGTCGACATGGGCACCTACGACGAGCTGATCAGCCACCACCACACGGCCGACGAGCTGGCCGAGCGGTTCGGGTGCGACAGCGTGCAGTTCCTCTCCCTCGACGGGATGATGTCGGCCATCGGTCGGCTCGAGGGCTACTGCAACGCCTGCTTCACGGGCGAGTACCCGATCGAGATCGGCCGCCAGTCGGCCAAGGGCGCCTTCGAAGGGGTGCTTCGCTAGTGGCGGAGACCCTCACGGTGCTCGTGGTCGGCAGCGGTGGGCGAGAGCACGCGCTGGCGGCCGCGGCGGCCCGCTCGCCACGGTGCGGGCGCCTGCTGGTTGCCCCCGGCAACGCCGG
>JANPGL010000837.1:0-3346 GCA_031423915.1 Actinomycetes bacterium
CCAGCGAGCCCCCCGTCGATACTCGGCGCACGCCGACTGCGGCGAGCTCCGGCACGGTCGGGCCGGGGTGACGGGCGAGCACGTTGAGCGGGGCGCCGCTCTCGCGCACCAGCCGACCGATCTCGTCCAGGTCGGTCGGCCCGGGGGCGTAGACCGCCTCGGCGCCGGCGGCGTGGTACGCAGACAGGCGGGCGATGGTGTCGTCGAGGTCGGTGACGCCGTAGAGGTGGTTCTCGGCCCGTGCGGTCAGGACGATCCCGTGCCGCGCGCACGCCGAGGCGGCAACCCGCACCCGGGCCACGGCGTCGTCGATCGGTTCGATCCGCCGCCGCACCGGGTCGTAGTCCTCGATCGAGATGCCGGCCGCTCCGGCGCCGGCCAACAGGTCGACCGTGGCGGCGATGCCGTCGAGGTCGTCGGCGTAGCAGCGCTCGGCGTCGACGTTGACCGGTAGGTCGACCGCGTCGCACAGCGCAGCCACGTGCGCCACCAGTTCACCACGCGTCACGCTCTGGTCGGCCAGGCCCAGGCTGGCCGCCAAGCCCGAGCTGGTCGTGGCCAGCGCCACGAAGCCGAGTTGCTCGAGCACGCGGGCCGAACCGACGTCCCAGGGATTCGGCAGCACGAACGTGCCCTCGCGGTGCAGGGCACGGAAGCGGTCGCGGCGGGCGTCGGCCGAGGCGGTGGTCATGGCAGCTCCAGTTCGAAGAGGTCGAGGAACGCAGCCCGGCCGGCGTCGGTCGGACGGAGGGCACGGGGCTGGGTCGGGTGCCGACGCAACCAGCCCGCGTCGAGAGCCCGCCGCAGCAGGCCGTCGCCGACGGTGCCGGCCAGGTGGTCCCGGCGCTCGGTCCAGTCGAGGCACGGTCGGGCCAGCACCCGACCGACGCGTGGCACCACGGGCACGCCGGCACGGTCGAGCAGTTGGCGCCCGGCGCCGGTGAGGCTCCGGTGCCCGTGCTCGTCGGCCTCGATCGCACCGCCGGCGACCAGCGCATCGTGGAGGCGAACGCCGAGCGAGCCGGCCAGGTGGCCGTAGCACGAGCGGGCGTACGCCAAGGCTGCGGGCACCCGCGGCGGCGCCGGCCCGCCGCCGAGCGAGGCGACGACACCGATGTGCTCCAGCAGATCGGCCGTCTGCTCGCCGGCCAGGCGCACGTAGCGGTGCCGGCCCTGCGCGGCGACCTCGACGAGACCGGCGTCCATGAGCACGCCCACGTGCTCGCTCACCGTCGAGGCGGCCAACCCGAGGTGACGGGCGAGCTCGGTGTGCGTGTGGGCCGTGCCGCCCATGAGCGCGTAGAGCAGCGCGGCGCGCGACTCGGACGCCAGCGCGGCGCCGAGCCGGGCGAGTCGGGCGGCCTCGGTGCTCATGGGCCCGACGCTAGGGCGCCCACACTTCGGCGCGCGCCGACGTGTGCCCACCGTACGGTCGTCGCCGTGCTCCAGGACCTGGCCTCCTCCCCCGACCCCCGTCCGCGCTACGCCGACCTGCAGGCCGCCGCACCGCACCGGCTCACCGACGGGCGATGGATCGTGGCCCGCTCGGACGACGTGGCGACGGTGGTCGCCTCGCCCGTCGCGGTCGTGCCGCCGGGCCACGCCGTGGCGCCGGCGCTCGCCCGCGGCCGATCGCAGATGGCGCGCTTCTCCGATGGCCCGGACCACGCCCACCGGCGGGCAGCCGCCGTCGAGGCGCTCGACGAGATGGCCACGGTGCACTGGGCCGAGGCGGTCGGACGCCTCGCCGCCGGCACGCTGGCGCCCGGCGTCGACGCGGTCGAGTGGGCGCGCCAGACGATCGCCGGCGTGATGACCGCGGTGCTCGGCGCCGCCGACCCGCCGGCCACCGCCGCGGCGGCCCGGATCGTCACGCGCGCCCTCGCTCCGGAAGCAGGCCACACCCCCGACGACCCGGCGATCGTCGACGCGGCCTGGCTGGCGGTCGTCGACGCGCTCCCGGCCGCCGACGAGGTGGCTCGGGTCAACCGGGCCGCGCTCGTGCACCAGGCGCTCGACGCCACGGCCGGCCTCGTGGCCGGTGCGCTGCTCGCACGCGCCCGAGGGGTCAGAGGCGGTCCGGGCGACGTGGTCCACCACGCGTTGGCCGACGACCCGCCCGTGCTGCACACCCTCCGGGACACGACCGACGACCTGATGCTGGGCGACGGCACGACGATCCCGCGGGGTGCGCAGGTCGTGGTCGTGTTGGTCGGCTCGGACGCGTTCGGCGTTGGGCCGCACCGCTGCCCGGGCGCCGCCGTCGCGCAGGCGCTCGCGGGTGTGCTCGTCGGCGCCGCACTCGATGCCGGGCTCGAGGTACCGGCCCACGCGCCGCGCTACGAACGTCGGGCGAACCTGCGCATCCCGGCGCGTCTGGTCTTTCAGCGGGTGAGCGACGTGTCGAGCCCGACCGCGTCGTAGGCCACGTCGCCGCCGACGATCGTGGCCGCCACACCGGCCTCCCCGATGCCGTCGCGATCCATTGTCAGCACGTCGGTGCCGAGCACGACCAGGTCGGCCAGGAAGCCGGGCACCAGGCGGCCCTTGCGGGACTCCTCGAACGAGGCGTAGGCCGATCCGGCTGTGTAGGCGTGCACCGCCTGGGCCACGCTCAGCGCCTCCTGGGGCGCGAACGGGTCGCCACCGGCGGTGCGTTGGTTCACCATGTCGTGGATGCCGAGCAGCGGGTCACCGTTCACCACGGGTCGGTCCGACGAGCCCGGCAGCGGGATGCCGTGCTCCAGGAACGAGCGCTGGCGGTAGGCGTCGGGCGTGCGCTGCGGGCCGAGCGCCCGCTTCATGCCGTCGCCGATCTCGGAGATGAAGCGGCCCTGGGGCACCGGGATCACGCCCAGGGCGCGCACCTGGTCGAGCAGCGGTTCGGCGATCACGCCGCAGTGCTCGATGCGATGGCGGGCGTCGGCGCGCGGCCACGTCGACAGGCACTCGGCGTAGATGTCGAGCACGGTCTTCACGGCGCGGTCGCCGATGGCGTGGGTGCAGACCTGCCAACCCGAGCGGTGGGCGGCGATGATGCGCGTGCGGAGGATCTCGGGCTCGGTCTGGAAGAAGCCGCAGCCGCACTCGCCACCCCCGCCGCCTTCGAACGGATCGAACATGGCGGCCGTGCGCCCGATGAGCGAGCCGTCGGAGAAGATCTTCATGCCCCCGATGCGGAGCCACTCGTCGCCGAAGCCGGTGTGGAGGCCTCCGTCGAGCGCCAGGCAGTCGCCGTCGTCGTCGTGGTGATCGACGTGGTGCAGTGCCTCCGTGGCGATGAGCAGGTTGACTCGCTGGCGCAGCACCCCGCGCCGGCGCACCTCCTGCCAGGCGCGCAGCTCGG
>JANPGL010000838.1:0-5465 GCA_031423915.1 Actinomycetes bacterium
GCCCTGGCAAGGCGGCGACTACGACCGGTACGCGGTGGCGAACTACGTCTACAACCTCCCCGTCACCTACGGCAGGGCGTTCAGCGCCGGTCCGGGGGGCTTCGCCGCCTATTACTTCGACATGCAGGCGATGGGCAGAGGCCCTCGCAACGCGCCGGACCGCGGGGCTGTTCGACGAGTCGAGCTTCGCCAAGATCGAGGTCACCGGCCCGGGCGCCGCCGTGTTCCTGCAGGGGCTGTGCGCCAACGACGTGGCGCGAGGTCCGGGCCGCATCACCTACACCTCGCTGCTCAACTCGCGCGGCGGCACCGAGTGCGATCTCACGGTGACCCAGCTGACCGACGACACGTTCCTCGTGGTGACCGGCACCGCGTTCGGGCGTCACGACCTGTCGTGGCTCGCGCAGCACGCGCCGGCCGACGGCACGGTGGCGCTGCGCGACGTCACGGCGTCGCTGGCCTGCTTCGCGCTGTGGGGCCCGGCGGCACCGGCCATCCTGGCCGAGGCGTGCGACGACGACCTCTCGTTCGGCTACATGGCGGCCCGGCGCATCACCGTCGGCGACGTGCCATGCCTGGCGTTGCGCGTCACGTACGTCGGCGAGAAGGGTTGGGAGCTGTACCCCTCGGCCGAGTACGGCCAGGCGCTGTGGGACACGCTCGTTGCCGCCGGTCGCCCCCACGGCCTGGTGCCCGGGGGCTACCGCGCCATCGACGCGCTCCGGCTCGAGAAGGGCTATCGGTCGTGGGGCGCGGACATCACGGGCGAGACCGACCCCTACTCGGCGGGGCTCGGCTTCGCCGTGCGCGCCGGCAAGGCAGGCGGCTTCCTCGGTGACGAGGCACTCGCCGCGGTACCGAACGAGGGCGGGTCGCAACGGCTCGTGTGCCTCGTGCTGGCCGACCCCCGCGCCGCAGCGCTGGGCAACGAGCCGGTGAAGACGCCCGACGGCGCCGTGGTCGGGCGCGTCTCGTCGGGCGGCATCGGCTACGCGCTCGGTCTGTCGATCGCCTACGCCTGGGTTCCGGCTGGGCACGCCGCCCCGGGCACGGCCCTGGCGGTCGAGGTGTTCGGCGACACCGTGCCCGCCGAGGTGCGCGCCGACCCCTTGTACGACCCGACCGGCGCCCGTCTGCGGGGCTGACGCGACGGCGGCCCGGGCGCCCGTTCGGGGCGACCGGGCCGCGGTCTCGCGCTCAGAGGGCCTTGCCGTGCTCCAGCGCGTCGAGCTCGCGCTCGATCGCCATCAGCTCCTCCTTCGTGCCCTGCACCTTCGGACCCGTGAACCACTTCTTCCCCGAGAACTGCCAGTAGGCCCAGAACGCCAGCGCCGACAGGATGATGAGCGGCCCGGTGAAGTTGAAGTTGTTCTGGTGGTACGTCGTGAGTGCGTCGGCGCCTTCACCCGTGACGGTCTTGCCGAACGCCGGCCAGAACGGCCGGAACACCGGTCCGAAGAAGAGCACCGTGATGAACGCGATCCACGCCAGCGCCGTCCAGCCGACGAGCTTGTGCTTCCCCTTCAGGTTCCACGGCCCCGTCTTGAAGTCGGGGTTGGTCAGCCGGAGGTAGATCGGGATGCCGTACGAGATGTACAGGCCGATCACGCAGATGCCCGTGAGGGCGAAGAACGCCGTGGAGAAGCCGCCCTTCTGGTAGATCGACAGCAGGCCGACCACGGCCGACAGCACGACACCGAGCCAGATCGAGTTGGTTGGCGTGCGGGTGCGCGGGTTGATCTTGTGCCAGTGCTTCGAGCCCGGCAGCGCACCGTCACGGCTGAAGGCGTAGATCATGCGACTGTTCGCCGTCACCGAGGCCATGCCGCAGAAGTACTGCGCCACGATCGAGATGAGCACCAGGAACTTGGCCAGGCCGGCGCCCACCGCGGACGAGATCAACCGCGGTGCGGCGTTCACGAGGAAGGCGTCGCCTTCGCCACCGAAGGCGATGCCGGCGTAGGCGTCCGACCCGGGCTTGGGCAACGTCTTGGTCATGGCCAGGTTGAGCAGGAACGCCGCGATGGCCGACACGTAGATGGCACGCACGATGGCCTTGGGTGCCTCTGTCCGGGCGCCCACCGTCTCCTCGCTCACGTGGGCGGAGGCGTCGAACCCGGTGATCGTGTACTGCGCCAGCAGCAGGCCGAGCCCGAACATGTAGACGATGTTGAAGCCTTTAGCCGACCAACCCGCGAGGGCACCGGCCTGGCCGTCGAACACGTGGCTGATGCCCTGCTGGTCGCCGCCGCTCGACGCCATGAGGGCGATGAAGATGACGACCACGCCGGCCACGTGCCACCACACGCTCACGTCGCCGAGGATCTTGACGAGGCGGACACCGAACGTGTTGAGCAGGCCGTGGGACGCCAGCACCAGCAGGTAGATGCCGAAGATCGTCCAGACCGTCAGCTTGAAGCCGCTGTCGAACATCCGGATGAAGTACCCGATGAAGATGGCGAGCGCGTAGTCGACCGACGCGATCACGCCGATCTGGCCGAGCAGGTTGAAGTAGCCGGTGAACCACGCCCAGCGCGGGCCGTTCTTACGGGCCAGCTTCGCCGACCAGAAGTACAGACCTCCCGCCGTCGGGTAGGCCGAGCAGATCTCGCCCATGGCCATGCCCACGAGCAGCGCGAAGAACCCGACGACCACCCAGCCGATCGTGATGACGCGCGGGCCGCCCGTCACCATGCCGAGCCAGTACGAGGTCATGCCCCCGGCCAGGATCGAGATGATGGAGAAGCTGATGGCGAAGTTGCTGAACCAGCCGAGGCCGCGCTTCAGCTCCTGTGCGTACCCGAGCGCATGCAGATCGTCGAGATCGCTGTGGTGGTGATGGTGGTGGTGATCGTGGGACTTCTCTGGTCCCGTTTCGGTGGTCGACACGCCTGGTGCCCCCTCGGTCCGTGGTGTGGTGTGACCCGGGCGCTCCCCCCTAGAAGCACCGGGACCAGACCATTGTGGCACGTCGACCGGACAACCCCGGACGATGACCGTGACGGCCGCGTGAACGGTCGCTTTCAGGCCAGGAAGCCGCGCAGCAGCGCGGCCGTGGCCTCGACGTGCTCCGCCATGGCGTCGCGCGCCTTGCGCCGGTTGCCCGCCAGGATGGCCTTGACCACCGCAGCGTGCTGGGTGTGCGAGTGCTCGATGTTGCGGGCCAGCACGGGGATGGCCGCCAGCAGGTCGTCGAGGCGCGTCTGCACCTCGGTGCACGCCGCGGCCACCGACGGCGAGCCCGACAGCTCCGCGATCGTCAGGTGGAGCCGGGAATCGGCCACGCGGTGCGCATCGTCCGACGCGGTGCGCACGGCCTCGAGCCGCGCGGTCAGCAGCGCCTTCTCGTCGGTGCTGAGCGGACGCGACGCCGCCAGCTCGGCGGCCCCCGGCTCGACGACGAAGCGGAGGTCGAGCGCGTCGTACAGCTCGGCGCCCATCTTGCGGGCCATCCGACGGGCGTCACCGCTGCCCCGCCGACGCGCCGCGTCGTACCGCACGAACGTGCCGCCCGACCGACCGCGGCGCGACTCGACGTAGCCGGCGTCCTGTAACGCGCGGATGGCCTCGCGCAGCGTGACGCGGCTGACGTTGAGGAGTCGGGCCAGCTCCCGCTCGGCCGGCAGCCGATCGCCCGACGCCACGGCACCGAGCTTGATGGCCTGCATCAGCCGCTCGACGGTCTGCTCGAACGTGTTCCCGGCCTTCACGGGACGAAAGGCGGCGCGCGGCGCCCGGTCGAACGGCGACGAGTCGAGGACGGCGGCGGCGAGGTCGGGGCCGTCGAGGGCGGTCATCCGCCTACCACCTCGCGGCAGAACCAGTCGACGAGAGCGTAGGCCCGGGGTCGTACGTCGGCCTCCATCCGCTCGGTATCGGCCACGAGCGCGGCGACCTCGATGCCCTGCGCCAGCAGCTCCCCGGCGTCGCCCGACGCGGCCCACCGGGCCACGATCCCTGCGGTCACCTCGGGATGGAACTGGGTGGCCACGGTGCGACCCAGCCGGAACGCCTGGTTCGCTCCCGGCGTCGTCGCCAGCAGCTCGGCGTCGAGCGGCAGCGTCCACCGGTCGTAGTGCCACTGGAACCAACGCCCGCCGAGGACGGCAGGAGCACCTTCCACGGGTGCCACGTCGAACCAGCCGATCTCCTGGTCCGGTCTCGGCGAGCGGCTCACGGTGCCGTCCAGCGCGGTGGCCAGCAGCTGGCTACCGAAGCAGATGCCCAGCACGGGCACGCCGCGCTCGTGGGCCTTGCGCAGCAGCGCCACCTCGGCGCCGACCGGTCCGGCGACATGGTCCCAGTAGACCGACCAGTCCGAGCCGAGCGCCACGATCAGGTCGGCGTCGTCGACGTCGGGCCACGACTCGTGGTCCTCGCGGTGGAACACGCGGAGCTGGTAGCCGAGTGCGACGAGCCGCTCCCCCACCACGCCCGGATCGTCGTCCGACGAGTTGGCCGTCACGTACGCCCGCATGGTCGAGAACGATACGGCGCGCGAGCGCGATCTCGCGCTCGCGCGACTAGAGACCGGCCCTCGCCGCCATCGTGGCCGCGGCGTCGCGGAAGAACGCCTCGTGGTTCGTCACCACGCCGCGGGTCTGGCTGAAGACCTCGAAGCTGAGCAGGCCGAACAGCTGGGTCCAGGCCAGGAGCGCGGCGAAGAGCACGGCGGCCGGAAGGTCGGTGCCGATCACGCCGGCCAGGCGCTCCATGTCGGCGAGGACGTCGGGCCCCAAGTCGTCGCCGGCGGCCGCCGGCCGAGGCCGCCGAGGAGCCGCGTCGCGCACGATGCCCATGAGCGCCCGGGACACCCGCGTTCCCGGCAGCACCGTGTCCGTCGGCGCCACGTACCCGGGCACCGGTGACCCGTAGAGCAGTGCGTACTCCTGCGGTCGAGCGAGCGCCCACGACCGCACCGCGAGGGCCGCGCCTACCCAACGGTCGCGCGGCGGGGCCCCGGTCGAGCCGGCGACCGCGCCGTCCACCGCGTCGCCGAGCGAGTCGTACGAATCGATGATGAGGGCGGTGAGCAGCGCGTCGCGGTTCTCGAAGTAGCGGTACACCGCGGACGAGACGAGTCCGAGATCCCGAGCCACCGCCCGCAGCGACAGCCCGGCCGCCCCATGCGTGGCCAGGTGGCGCCGAGCCTCGCCGAGGATCTCGGCGCGCACCTCCGAGCGGGCGCGGTCGCGGGCCGAGCGAAGTGGCGTCGTCATCCCCTCATTGTGGCACAACGATCTTGTTTGTGATCAGTGCTCTTGACACAGATCGGCCGAGGGTGTCCAATGATCTCAGACCAGATCACTGATCTAGCCAGGAGACAGCGCCATGACCTCACCGAACCCCGCCACCACCACTCGCTACGTCGCGCCGGACGCGTTCACCCGCCGGGTCTTCAACCCGCTCATCGCCCGGCTGACCCGCCTCGGCCTCAGCGTGTGGGGCTCGCGCGTCCTCGAGGT
>JANPGL010000839.1:0-6107 GCA_031423915.1 Actinomycetes bacterium
TTCCAGGAGCATGAGCAGGAACGCAGCGACGACGGCCGTCACGGCCACCGCCGTTCCGGCCCGCGACGTCAGGTCACCCACGGCGTGGAGCAGGCGACTGGACGCGCAACTGTCGGGCAGCGCAGTCGGACGCCTGCCACAGCTGGCGGTAGGTCATCGATCCGAGATGGTCGACGACGGCCGTCGCCTCCGGGTAACGGTCCGCCCCTGCAGCGAACGCTCCGACGACGGTCGGCCCACCGACCACAGCGGCCACGGCAGCGCGCAGGAGCCGGTCGGGACGTTCCACTCGCCACGAGGCACGGGCGAAGACGGCGAGCTCCCGGGGGCCGGGTGCCATCAACGCGTGTCGTCCAGGGCGACCTCGGCGATGCCGGTGGTCTGCATGGTCGACCACAGGTCGCTCACGAAGTGCGACAGGACGAGCAGGTCGTGCGTCTCGCCGCTGCGCCCTCGGACGTGGTCGCGCAGGAGTCCCTCGGCTTCGAACCCCATGCCTGCGAACATTGCCACCGTGGCCTGTTCGGTTGCCACGACCTCGACGACCAGCTTCGTCACGCCCAGCTGGACGGCGCCGACCACGACCTGCCGGGCCAACGCCCGACCCACGCCACGCCGGCGGACCCGGGGATCGACCACGAGCCGGATCTCGCCCACGTGCGCACTCCAGGCCACGCCCGGGATCACCGCGGCGTACCCGGCGATGTCGCCGGCGAGCCGCGCCAGGTAGCGGCGCGTCGTGGTCTCGTCGGTCCAACGTTCGAGTGTGCCCGGCGCCAGCACGTCCTCGCGGAAGTACGTGCGGTCGCCCTCGGGGATGCCCTCGAAGAAGGCGCGGGCGGCAGCCACGTCGCGGGGCGTCATGGCGACGACCTGTACGTCGTTCGGTCCGCCTGTCACGGTGTGTCCGCCTGACGCTGCACCCAGTCCGCGATGCGCGGTAGGAAGCGCTGGTGGGCGCTGCGACCCACCACGAGGCCGACGTGGCCGGCGGGGAAGCGGAACTCTTCGACCTCGGTGGACCCGACGAGGTCGATCAGCATCTCCGTGGATGCCGGCGGGACGATGTGGTCCTTCTCGCCGATGATGTTCAGGAATGGCACGGTGATGTCGGCCAGGTGGACGTCCCGGCCGCCCAGCGGCACGGTGCCCGTCGGCAGCCGGTTCTCGCGGATGAACAGGTCGGCCGTCTGGCGGAACGCGGCGCCGGGGAACGGGATGTGGTCGCCGGACCATTGGGTCATGACCTGGTGGGCCGAGACGAAGTCGTCGTTCCAGAGGTGTTGCCAGAGGTTGACGTAGCCGGTCACGTCGGCGGTGGGCTGAAGGACCCGGAAGGCGTTGACCATCACGTCGGGCGGTACATTGCCGGTGGCGTCAAGCAGGTCGTCGACACGGATCCGTCGGTGGGCCAGCATCGCCGTCATCGGCCCGAGCGGTCCGAAGTCGATCGGTGTGGCCTGCACCGCCAGGGACCGGACCGGGAGCGTCTTGTTGCCGGCGATGCTGAGGAGCGACAGCAGACCGCCGAAGCAGTAGCCGAACACGTTCACGTCGCTCGTGGGCGAACGGTCGGCCACGGTGGCGATGATCTCGGGGAGGTAGCCGTCGGTGTAGGTCTCGAGTCGGTTGCCGGCCTCGAGCCCGTCGGGGATGCCCCAGTCGAGGAGGTAGACGTCGAAGCCCCGGTCGAGCATGGCTTCCACGACGCTGTTTCCCGGCACGAGATCGAACACGTAGCTGCGTGACACCAGGCTGTGCACGAACAGCAGGGGGCAGCCGACGGTGCGGTGGTCGCTGCGGTAGCGCCACAGCTGCACCTTCTCGGACTGCCACACCGTGTCCTTCGGTGTCTGGCTGAGCACGGGGCGGCCGACCCCGGCGAGGTGCTTCAGCCCGTTGCGAACGCGCAGGACGGAACGTTCAGCGTCCCGCCGTACCCGTTCCACCAGGTCGCTGGGGTCGACGAGCAGATCCACCACGTGGGGTTCCCTTCGATGAGGCCGGCGGGGGCGTCGTAGCTGGCGCCGCGGGTGTCGCCGGTCGGCGGTCGAGCTCGTCGCGCAGCTGGCGAACCTGCTGTCGCAGTTGTCCGAGCTCGTTCAGGATCCGGTTCACGTCACTGCCGGCCGGCAGGTTCAACTGATGCAGCATCCGGCGCGACGAGCGCGCCGCCTCGTGTTCCACCCGCCGTCGAGCCTGGGTGGCCAGTCCCACGGCCACCGCGAACGGCTCGCTCTGGATCAGCGCCTGGAGCCGCGGCGCCACCTGCCGCTCGACGAGATCGAAACCCACACGCCAGCGGGGAGCAGCGGCCATATCGGCGAAGGTACCACCGCCTGGTGGAGCGCCGTTCCGAGGGTGAACAGCAGTCGCACGAACCGCTGCGTACGCCGCGACCGACCGTCGTCAGGCCAGCGGCTCGAGCAGGGCGCGCGTCACCTTGCCGGGATCGCGAGTCTCGCGGCGCCGCACCAGCGGGGTGCACCATCGGAACGGGACGGTCGGGGGCGTGACGAGCGCGGCGACGGTACTCGTGACGGCATCGAGCACACCGAGCTGACAGACGAACAGGTCGGCGCCGGAGCGAGCATGGCGCCGTGGTCGATGTCGACGTCGGTGTCGGGTCGTGTTCGAGGAGCCACGGCGCGGCGTGGCCGCGCAACGGGACCTCGAGCAGCCGGCGCATGGCGGCTTCGTGGAGTGGGCCGGGCTGGGCGGCCAACAGCACGAGCATCACGCGGCGGTACGGATCCGACGTGTCGGCCATGGCCACCATCTGGGTGGTGGCCTCGTCGAGGCCGTGGCGGTGACCCACGGGCGTACTCCGCAGCGACGCGGTCGGTGCCACTCGTTGGCCTCGACGAGCGGTTCGGCCGCAAGTCCACCTACGTCGCACGGCCACGACGCAAAGGATCTTGCGTCGGGTGGCCGTGGCGAGGGCCGCTGTCGCAGAACGTCCGCGTTGACGCCTGAACGGCCTTCGCGGACCGAGCTGTCCGGGACCTGTCGGCCCTGCGGTCGTGTCCACTCGCGCCTCGGGGTCACCGGACGCGGCGCGGAGCGCGCTCGACACGCTCGACGAACCCGACGGTAACGGCTGGGTCGAGCTCCCGGAAAGCGAACCCCGCGAACGCGTCGTAAGTCAGCGCAGGTCGAAGCGGTCGTTGTCCATGACCTTGGCCCATGCGGTGACGAAGTCGGCGACGAACGCGGGTTCGGCCCCGTTCTGCGCGTAGACCTCGGCGATGGCGCGCAGCTCGGCGTTGGAGCCGAACACGAGGTCGGCCCGGGTGCCGGTCCACTTCACGGCGCCGGTCGACCGGACCGTCCCCGTGAACGCGGCCTCGGTGTCGTCATTCGCGCGCCACGTGACGCCCATGTCGAGGAGGTTGACGAAGAAGTCGTTGGTGAGCTGACCGATGCGATCGGTGAGCACGCCGTCGGTGCTGCCACCGGCGTTGGCGCCCAGGACCCGCAGGCCACCCACCAGCGCCGTCATCTCGGGCGCCGACAGGTTGAGCAGGAACGCTTTGTCCACGAGCATGTGCTCGGATGCCAGGAGTGCGCCCTTCTGGAGGTAGTTGCGGAAGCCGTCGGCTCTCGGTTCCAGGTACGCGATGGAGCTGACCTCGGTCATGTCCTGGGTCGCGTCGGTTCGGCCGGGTGTGAAGGGGACCGTGATGTCGTGACCGGCGAGCTTCGCTGCGGCTTCGATCGCGGCACCGCCTGCGAGCACGATGAGATCGGCGAGCGACACCTTCTTGCCGCTCGACTGACTCCGGTTGAACGCCTGCTGGACGCCCTCGAGCCTGTCGATCACCTGGCGCACGCCGGACTGGATGTTGACGTCCCACTCGGCCATCGGGCTGAGGCGGATGCGTGCGCCGTTGGCGCCGCCGCGCTTGTCGGTGTCGCGATACGTCGATGCCGAGGCCCAGGCCGTCGACACGAGCTCGCCGATCGTCGGTCCGGCGGCGAGGATCTGTGCCTTGAGGGCGGTGACGTCTGCGTCGTCGATGAGCTCGTGATCCACCGCGGGCACGGGGTCCTGCCAGACGAGGATCTCGGCGGGCACGTCCGGGCCGAGGTAGCGGTCACGGGGACCCATGTCGCGGTGGAGCAGCTTGAACCAGGCGCGAGCGAACGCGTCGGCGAACTGGTCGGGGTCGGCGTGGAACCGCTCGGAGATCTCCCGGTACACCGGGTCGACCTTCATCGCCATGTCCGCCGTCGTCATCATCGGCCTGACCTTCCGGGACGAGTCGTGCGCCATCGGCACCATGTCCTCGTCCGCGCAGTCGATCGGGTGCCACTGCCAGGCATCGCCCGGCCCCTTGATGCACTCCCACTCGTACTTGAGGAGCAGATCGAAGTAGCCGTTGTCCCACGTCGTCGGATGGGTGGTCCACGGACCTTCGATGCCGGACGTGATCGTGTCGTCGCCCACACCGGACCCGAAGTCGCTGGTCCAACCGAATCCCTGCTCGGCGAGACTGGCGGCCTCGGGCTCGTCGCCAGCGTGATCGTCGCCGGGTGCGGCGCCGTGAGCCTTGCCGAACGTGTGACCACCCGCCACGAGCGCGACCGTCTCCTCGTCGTTCATCGCCATACGGGCGAAGGTCTCGCGGACGTCGCGACCCGACGCCATCGGATCGGGATTGCCGTTCGGACCCTGCGGATTGACGTAGATCAGGCCCATCTGAACCGCCCCGAGCGGGTTGGCCAGCTCGCGATCGCCCGAGTAGCGGTTGTCGGCCAGCCACACGGTCTCGGGCCCCCAGTACACGTCCTCCTCGGGCGCCCAGATGTCCGGGCGGCCGAACGCGAAGCCGAACGTCCGGAAACGCATCGTCTCCAGGGCACGATTGCCAGCCAGCACGAGCAGATCCGCCCACGAGACGGCGTTGCCGTACTTCTGCTTCACCGGCCACAGGAGCCGACGGGCCTTGTCGAGGTTGGCGTTGTCCGGCCAGCTGCTGAGCGGGGCGAAGCGCTGCGCACCGCTGCCACCGCCACCGCGACCGTCGTACACCCGGTACGTCCCGGCCGCGTGCCAGGACATACGGATGAAGAACGGGCCGTAGTGCCCATAGTCGGCCGGCCACCAGTCCTGGGAATCGGTCATCAGGGCATCGATGTCCGCGACCATGGCGCGGACATCGAGGTCCTCGAACGCTTTCGCATAGTCGAACGCCGCGCCGAGCGGGTTCGCAGCCGGGTGGTGCTGCCGCAGGATGCGCAGGTTGAGCTGGTTCGGCCACCAGTGTTGGTTGGCGGTGATGCCGATGGCCTGGTGACCGGTGCGCATCACCGGGCACGTCGCGGTGTCCGGAGCGTCGCTCGTGACGACGGTGCCGTGATCTTCGTTACTCATTGTGCACTCCTCAGTTCCCCACGTGCGGGCAAGCGTGCTCCGCACCACATGACGTTCGGTCTGCAGATGACTCGACCCGTCGTGTTGTCGCGCTCGGCGTCCGACGGCGGATTTCCCCACGTCCTCCTTACTGCACATTTCGGGGCGCATCAAGGGCAGGGTCATCACAAGAACGGCCTTTGGTCGGCGGCCGTCGGCGATTCAACCGACGCGACTGTTCAGCCTTGACGGGATCCGGATCGGGGAGTTGCATGAGCATCTGATGGGGGACCGCACAGCCGGGCGGCCGGCGCGCTCGACCGCGACCACGCGCGACCCGAGGCGCATGGTCGAGCGCTTTCACGAGACGGGCCGCAAAGTCACGCCCCAGCGCGTCGCAGTGGTGGAGATCATCTGTGCCGCCACTGGGCACCCGACGGCGGACATGGTCTTCGCCGAGGCGCGGGCGCGGCTCCGGGCGATCTCGCAGCGAACCGTGTACCAGGTCCTCACCGACCTCTGCGATCTGGGCGAGGTCCAGTGCCTCAACATCGGCGCCGGAGCGGCACGGTTCGATCCGAACAACGACCGCCACCAACATCTGCTCTGTGACCGGTGCGGGCAGCTCACCGACGTCTACCTCGACCTGCAGCCGGTGCTCGGCCAGGCGTTCGACGGGTTCCGGGCGAGCCACGCCGATCTCGTCCTGCGCGGGCTCTGTGACTCCTGCATCGACGCACGGGACCGGTGA
>JANPGL010000840.1:0-2815 GCA_031423915.1 Actinomycetes bacterium
ACTACCTCAACGCGGTGCGCGAACGCGACTGAGCCGCGTCGGGCCCACCAGCCGCTACGGCAGGTCGGGGCCGAGGTCCGCGGTGGGCCAGGTGGGCACGGCCGCGATGGCCCGCGCCATCAGCGCGGTCAGCTCGTCTCCGTGGTCGGGGAACGTGCCGTTGACGAGGATGGCCCACGACGTGCCGTCGGGCCGATGGAGGAACATGGCGCGGGCCTGGCGCAGGCTGCCCGTGTGGCCCCAGGTACCGCCGCCGTAGTTGCGCAGCCCCAACGCCCACCATGCGGTGGCGTCGGGCACGATGCCCGGGCTCGCCAGCATCGTCGCCAGCGTCGACGGTCGCACGAGCCCGCCGCCCGCCAGGGCGTCGACGAAACGGACGAGGTCGACCGACGTGCCGAGCCACGCCCCGGCGGCGCCCAGGCCCTCCATGAACCAGCCACCGCCGAGCTCGTCGGGCAGCGGCGTCACGTGGACCGCCTCGTGCGGCAGGTGATCGCCGCGGGTCCGTCCGACGCGCTCGGAGCGCAGGCCGACCGGGGCCAGCACCTCGTCGGACACCACCTGCCACCACGCCTTGCCGATGGTCGCCTCGAGCACGGCACCGAGGAGGCAGTAGTCCATGTTCGTGTAGCCCTGGTCCTCGCCGGGCGCGTAGGCCAGCGGCCAGGTGAGGAACCAGGCGGCGCCCTCGGCGCACGAGGTGGCCCCGGCCGGTCCGAGGCCCTGCACCACCTCACGAGTGTCGTTGAAGAACGGGTCCATCCACGTGAGGAAGCCGGCCGAGTGGCGGAGCAGGTCGCGCACCGTCACCGCACCCAGGCGCGCATCGGCGCCGGCGGGGCGGGCGATGACGTCGTCGATGAGGGGCCACACGGGCGTGTCGAGCCGCAACTCACCGCGTTCGACGAGCCGCATGGTCGCCGTTGCCGCCAACGGCTTGGACAGGCTGGCGAGGCGGAAGCGGCTGTCGATGCGGGTCGGCTCCGCCGTGGCGGCGTCGGCGGCGCCGTACGCGCGGGCGTACACCAGACGGCCGCCACGGCTCACCGCCACCGTGGCGCCCGCGGCACCCTTGTCGGCCAGGAACGCCTCGATCTCGGCATCGAAACCGGCGAGCTGCGCGGCGCCCTTCGTCGTCGGCGCCACGTCGGCCACGGAGGGGTCGACGGGCAGCGGGGACCCGGTGAACCACCCGGCGACGTCGACGACCAGATCGGTCGACTCGCTGGGGTACACCGACGCCCGGTTGCCGGCGGTGAGCGGCACGATGGCCAGGTTCGCACGCGTCGCTCCGGCGCCGTCGGCGTTCACGTTCGAGGCGAGCGGGCGCACGGTGCGGCCCGGGTACGCGGTCAGGTAGAGCGGTGCGGCCGTGGCGGTGACGGTCACGTTGGCGACGACTCCGGCGGCGGCGCCGCCGAGCTCGAAACGGATGTCGCGCCGGTAACGACCGTCGAGCCGGTCGCCGCTGAGACGGGTGTCGAGGGCGCGGTGCGGGGCGACGGGTACGAACAAGCCGTCGGTGCCTTGCGCGCCGGTGGCGTCGGTGAACCAGCCGACGACGTCGACGACGAGCGACGCGGTGCTCTGCGTGTAGAGCGCCACCGTGCCGTCGGCGCCGACCGGTACCACGACGGTGTTGGCCACCGTGGCGCCGGCGCCGGGAAGGTTCAGGTTCGACGCCAGCGGGCGCTCGCCGTCGCCCGGCCACGCCGTCACGTACCCCGGGCCGGTCGAGTCGGTCGCCGTCAGGGTGAGAGCCACCGCCGCCGCGCCGTGCGCCGGCACTGCGCCGCGCCCGGCCACGGCGACGCGGACCGTGGCCCCCGCCGCCGGGCGGCCCGCGGGAGCCCCGTTGCCGGTGCGAGTGTCGAGCAGCCGTGCCGGGGTGACCGGCACGAAGCGGCCGTCCGCCGAACCCGCGGGCGCGGCCACGAAGTACCCGGCGACGTCGAGCACGACGTGCGTGGCCGCGAAGGCGTACACGTCGATCGACCCGCCGTCGCCCATCGCCACGACGGCCAGGTTGGCCACGGTGGCACCGGCCCCGGGCGCGTTGACGTTCGACACGACCGGACGCTCGCCGCCGTGCGGCCACATCGTGAGGTAGCCGGCCGCCGAGGCGTCGGTGATCGTGGCGTTGAGCACCACGGCGGTGGCATCGGCGGGCACGCCGACCCGGCCGCCGACGGCCACCGTGGTGGTGGCCCCGGCGCGCACGCGTCCCGGTGGCGCGCCGAGGCCGGTGCGCGTGTCGACGAGCCGCGTCGGGGGCAGCGGTACGAGACGCGAGGCGCCACCGGGCACCGCCGTCGCAGCCGGGATCGGGGCGGCCGCGGCGCTCGGGCCTCGGGGCGCCGCGGCCGTGAGGCCGACCGCCAACACCGCCACCGCCACGCCCGCCGCCGCACGCATCCCGGGCAACTTAGGCGCTGGCTCGGTCCCCGGTCGGTCGCCGCTCGGTCGGTGCCGCCACGATCCGCCGTACCGCGGCCGACGCGGCACCCACCCCGACGCCGAGGGCCACGGCCACGGCCAGGCGGTCGACCGGCGCGGGCAGGGAGGTGACGAGCACGGCGTGGTCGAACACCACAGTGCGGCGCACCGCCCACAGGGCCAGCGCCACCCCCGCGCCCGCCAACAGCGCCACCCCGGTCGGGCCTCGGCCGGTCAGCGCACCGATGGCGGCGGCCGCCGCGGCGACGACCAGCGCGGTCTGCGCCCAGGTCGAGCCGGGCAGCGCGGCCAGCTCCCGCGCGACGGGCCCGGCGAGCACGGCGGCCAGCAGCGCCACGCCGGCTCCGGCCGCCAC
>JANPGL010000841.1:0-6231 GCA_031423915.1 Actinomycetes bacterium
CTCGACGGAAGGGTCGACGGGAGGGTCGACGACCACGACCACCACGGTGCCGCCGACGACCACGACCACGGCGCCGACGGTCAACGCCTGACGAACCGGGTTGGAGCGCTGCAGCCTTCTCGCTACCATGAGCATCACGCCGCGGGGTGGAGCAGTCTGGTAGCTCGTCGGGCTCATAACCCGAAGGTCATAGGTTCAAATCCTATCCCCGCCACTACGAAGGCCCAGGTCAGAGCGAATGCTCGGCCTGGGCCTCACTCCTTTTCCGCCCGACCTCTACTTGACGGTCCGGCAGCAGCCGCTGATAGACCGGCCGCCCCAGTCCGGCGTGGGCTTGCCCTGGGGTGTGGAGACGCGGGGCTCTGCAAGGGACGAACGCTTCAACCAGCGCAACGGGCTCGCCAGCTGCCCTGATCGCGCGGACGTGTCCACGGCCTACTGTGCGAGGGGGATCAGGGGCGTGAGCGACTTCGAACAGGTCCAACGCATGGACGGGTCCTCGGTCGCCGCAGCACTCGCCGGCCGGGGCGGTCCGTGTCTGGAGTTGGTGACCCAGCTGGCCGGTGGCGAGGTCGGCGCATGGTTGGTGCGGTGGCCCGACGGCCACGACGCTGTGCTCACCTGGTCGCCACCGCTTCCGGCCGGGCAGGAGCCTGGTGACTTCGACCGCTCCGTCGAGCTCATGGACCTCGCCCGGCGCGCCGGCGTGCCGGTGGCCCGCTACGAGGCGGTCGTGCCCCTGCCCGACGGCAGCGTCGCCATCGTCCAGGAGCGCATTCACGGCCATGTCTCCGGTGTGGTGTCCGAGGAACTCGTCGATCACGCGATCGAGCTGGCCGAGATCCGGCGCGACCTCCTGGCCGGCACGGCGTGGCCAGCATCGGCGCCGACGCTCTACCTGCTCGACGACGGGCCCGGCTTCTGCCTGCACGGACCCCTGCGTGCCTTCAGCCGCGACACGGCTGAGCTCCTCGACGCCATCGAAGCGATCGGTCGCCAGCCGGTGACGGAGCGAACGACCGACCTCGTCCACCTCGACTACCACGTCGGCAATCTCCTGGTCACCGACGAGCAACCCGACCGTGTAGCCGCGGTCATCGACTGGGGTGGCGCCCGCCCCGGCGACATCGGCATCGACCTGGCCATCCTCGCCTTCGACCTCACGTGGCGCGCCCCCGGCCCGGTGCAGCAGCGCGTCGAGGCACACCTCCGTCGCACCACCGACGCCGACACGTTTGCCCGACTGTGGGCGCATGCCTCGCTCCGACTCGTGGACTGGGCGATCCGCCACTACCCGCACGACGTCGACTACTGGCTCGCCGTGGCCCGCCGCTACCTCTGACGTGCCATCCTTCGCGATGGGCGGCCGATGCGCGGATCATCGCGCCACCGCGCCGCAACGTCGAACGAATGGGCGGCTCCGTTCGACGCCGGGATGTGGCGGGGTCAGCCGGCGCTGACAAGGTCCACGAATCCAGGCAATCGTGCTGGCGCTGGTCCTTCGTGTACTCCGCGTAGATCATGCCCAGGATCGACTGTTTCGCCATGACCGGAGCGCGACCGTAGCGCCGTTCGCTTCCGAAGGAGCCGGTCGCCCGCGGGGGCATAGGCTCGTCGAGTGGCGCTCGTCGACCTCGTGGGGGAGCAGCTGCGGACCTTTCCCGCAGCAATGGTCGAGCGTGTCGTCATCGGCAGCGCGACCGCGCAAGAGATCGCGGCCGAGATCGAGGGATGGTGTGCTGAGCATCTCGGTGCGCCGGTTGCTGACGCCTGGCTCTGGCGGGTCAGCGTTGGATGCGTTGCGGGGCTGTCGTTGGAAGACGGCAGGCGAGTGGTGGTCAAGGCGTACGCCCCCGACCGGTCGCCGGAGCGCATCGCCGCCGTGCTCGACGCGCAACGCCACGCCCGCTCGCACGGCCTGCCCGCAGCGGAGCCGATCATCGGCCCGCGACCGCTGGGACGAGGGCACGCCACGGCCGAGACGGTGCTCGACGCCGGCCGCAACCCGGTGCTCCATGTGGAACCGGATCGATCCACCGCGGCTGTCGCATGGGGGATGGTGACCCAAGCGTTCCGCGGAGCGGAGCACCTGCTGTCCCTCGCCCCACCGACGACCCCAGGGGGCGCGCTGTACCCGACGCCGCACTCGCCCGTGTTCGACTTCGAGTCGACGGCTGCGGGCGCCGAGTGGATCGATTCGCTCGCCGCGCAGGCTCGCACCGTTACCGACGCGTTCGACGCCCCAGCCGCCGTCGTCCACACGGATTGGCGCGGCGACAACATCCGGGTCACCGACGACGGCACGAGCATGGAGGCCATCTACGACTGGGAGTCGCTGCGACTCGACCGCGAGGTGATCGCGCTCGGGCACATCGCAGCGCACCATTCCGTGGACTGGTCGGGCCCGGCGGAGCCGTACTTCGCGAGTGCGGAGGAGTGCTTGGTGTTCGCCCGGGCGGTCGAGCGGGCACGGCCGGAGCCGTTCACAACCGTCGAGTGGCGGGCTCTTCGCGCCGCCGTCGTGTCCGGTTGGTGCTACACGGCTCGCTGTGAGCACGCGCTTGCTTCCGTCGGGGCTGACGATCGTCGGTTCAGGATGCGAGAACGGCTGCGGACCGACGCCGGCCTGCTGCTCGACTGACGAGCGCAGCAGCCGGGGGCACCACGCTTCTGATGGATCTTCCAATGGACGAACCGAAACGAGTGGTCATCCGCAGACAGTGCCGGGCGTCGGCGTGCACGAGTTCGTGCTCGACGAGCCGACGGCCTTCCGGCGCCGAGCCGTCGTCGCTACTCGCGCTCCATCGACACGGCCATGCCGGGGAGCGACACCCAGGGCTGGCGGTCGACGCACCACGCCTCGATGGTGGGCAGCACCGTCGACTTGTCGTCGAGCGTGCCCGCCTTCACGGCGACGATGCCTTCCGACTTCGCCAGCTCGGACACGATCGGCGAGCCACACGACGGGCAGAAGCGGCGGCGCACGTAGACGTCGTCGCCAAGCTCGCCGCGCTCGTCGTAGGTGCGCAGCTCGCCGTGGATGGTGAGCTGCGATTCGTGCGCCACGAGGTTCACCGAGAACGCACTGCCACCCTGCCGTTGGCAGTGATCGCAGTGACACACCGCCGTGGCGAGCAGATCGCCCGCCAGCTCATAGGTCACCGCACCGCACAGACACCGTCCTGTAGCCATGGCCCGATGGTATCCCCGAGTGTGGGAGGGCCGGACAGTCTCACCGACCGGTGGTCGCGTCGATCCACGCCTCGACCAGGCGCACGATGTCGGCCGTCTGGCGCTCGGTGTCGTCTGCGTCGGTGAGGACGACGACGCCACGGTCCGGCGCGAGCCACCGCACCAACCCGGTCTCGTCGACGAACGCGAACCCGTCGGTGTCCGAGCGCTTCTTGGCGCCCCGATGGAAGATCAACTCGACGCGGTCGCCGGGCTGGAGCCGGAACGTCACCCGATCGTCGCCCCCGGAACAGAAGCTCGGCGCCTTCCACTTCACCTGCTCCGTGAGATCCACCCGCGACGCGAGGATCGCCCGACGGAGCCGTTCGATCTCGGGCTTGCGGGCGTGCGGCAGCGCGTCGAGGAACGCATCCACGGCGGGCGACGGTTGGTTGGTGCTCACGACGGCCTCACGATCCTCGACCTCACAACAGGCGGTGCTGCCGGGCGGCAGTGACGGCGGCGCTGCGGCCGGTGACCCCGAGCTTGCGGTAGACGGCGCTGCACTGCGTCTTCACGGTGTTGGGCGACACGTACAGCTCCCGGGCGATCTCGGGGAGCGAAAGGGTCGACGGCAGGTAGCGCAGCACGGCCAGCTCGCGCTCGGACAGGTGCTCCACCAACCCGGCGGTCGGGACCGGGCGCGCTCGGCCGACACGGTGCCGCGCCATCGCCCGATCGAGCAGCGGCCGGTTGATGCCCGGGTCGGCGCACGTCGCCATCACGCGCTGGGCCTCGTCGAGCAGCTCGCGCCCGCGGTCCTCGCCCTCGCCGAGCAGCACGCCGCCGGCCAGCGTGAGCGCGAACACCAGCCCCAGCCTCGTGGCGGCACGGCGGGCGAGCACGACGGCGCGGTCGGCGCCGGCTGCCGCCGCCGGGCCGGGCGGCTCGCCCGCCGCCAGGATGGCGACCGCCGGCGCGATCCCGTGGTACTCGCCCAGCCCGGACGACGAGGCGTAGTCCAGGGCGCGCTGCGCGGCGGCGTTCGCCCCCGGCTCGCCGCCGTCGTGGAACTCGACGACCGCCGCGGCCACGAGCGCCATGGCGTGCGCCGTGACGCGCCGCTCGGCCTCGGTACGAACGAGCGCCACGGCGAGCGTCGCTAGCGCCTCGTCGGGCCGTCCCGCCCACGCGAACGCCGCCCCGCTGGCGGTCGTCAGTTCGCTGGCGCGCGATGCGAGATCGCCCATGGCGACCACCTCCTGCGCGCCGGTCAGCGCAGCGGCCACGTCGCCGGTGCCGAGGGCCAGGTTGATGCGCAGCGGCATGCAGCGGATCGGGTCGACGTCGGACGGCAGCGTCGCCGTGGCCCGATCGAGCAGCCGCGCCGCCTCGTCGTAGCGGCCGGTCAGGTAGTGGTCCCACCCCGACAGCAGCGAGCAGACGGCGTCGAGCTCGCCGCCCTCGGCCAGACGACCGAGCAGGTTGCGCAGCGTGCGCAGCCGGCCGCTGCCCAGCAGGTCGGGGCCGACGACGCGCAGCAGGAACATCGCCCGCTCCCGGTCGCCGGCGGCCAGCAGGTGGTCGACCGCGGCGGCCGGG
This sequence comes from Actinomycetes bacterium, assembly GCA_031423915.1. GTDB lineage: Bacteria > Actinomycetota > Acidimicrobiia > Acidimicrobiales > Ilumatobacteraceae > JANMAT01. The sequence goes on from JANPGL010000841.1 coordinate 4,774, forward strand.
TAGCCGGCCGTCTCGAACCATGCCGCCGCCCGCCGATGCAGCTCGGGCAGGCGCTCCGGAAGGGAACGCCGCGCCTCGAGCAGGAGCAGGTCGCGGAACAGGTGGTGGTAGCGGTACCACTCGCCCACAGCGTCGAGCCGGATCACGAGCTGGTTCCGGGCGGCGAGCCCGTCGAGCCAGCGGGCGCCGTCGTCGGAGCCGGTGACCGCATCCAGCAACGGGCCCGATAGCCGGTGCAGCACCGCCGCTTCCACCATCCGGCGCCGCTCGTCGTCGTCGAGCACGGCCAGCAATTCGTCGGTGAGGTAGCCCGCCACGAGCTGGTCGTCGCCGCGGAACGCACGCACGAAGCGATCGGCGTCGTCGGTGCGTTCCAATGACAGCCCCGCGAGCACCAGCCCGGCGGCCCAGCCCTCGGTGCGCTCGCACAGGTCGTCGAGCCCATCGCCCCCCAGCCGAGCGGCCGCCGTACCGAGCAGCTCCGCCGCCTCGGAGGCGTCGAACCGCAGGTCGCCGGCGCGCACTTCGCGGACGCGACCGCGCACGCGCATCCGGCCGAGCCGGAACGGCGGATCGGCGCGGGTGATCAGCACGACCGTCAGCGGGGCCGGGCACAGGTCGAGCAGGCGCTCCACGCCGCGGTGCACGTCGGCGTCGTCGATCAGGTGGTAGTCGTCGAGCACCACGACGAGCCGTTCGGGCAACGACGACAGCTCGTTGACGAGCGCCGGCACGACCACCTGGCCGGCCCCCAGCGACCCCGTCACGAGCGGTTCCAAACGGTCGGCCACCGCCGGCGCCGCCCGGCCGATCGCCGCAGTGACCGAGACCCAGAAGCGCGCCGGGTCGGCGTCGGCCTCCTCGAGCTGCAGCCATGCCACCGCACCGCCGCGGCCGGCCGCCCAAGCCGCCACGAGCGTCGACTTGCCCGAGCCGGCAGGGGCGCTGACCAGTACGAGGGGCACGGCGGCCGCATCGGCCGCGTCGAGCAGGCCGCCCAGCCGGACGCGGTCGACGAGCCGGCCCGGGGGCGCCGGCGGGCACAGCTTGGTGGCTGCCAGGTTCCCGCTCGACAGCTCGCTCACCGGCCGAACATAGCGGGGCGTTCACCCGGGTGAACCGCGAACGGGGTGACGACCGTTCACCCGGGTCGGTGTGACCGTACGTCCATGCCCGACCTACGCCACGACAGCGAGCTGCGGGAGATCGTGCTGCGGGGCCGCGAGGACCGGCGGCGGTGCGGCGGGTGGTGGCGCGCTTTCGGCGCGCGTGGGCTGGCCGGATTCCACGGCGCGTAGTTTTGCGATGATGTCGCGGGACTCCTGCCGGCTTTGCGGCGACTCGGAATAGGCGGGGTCCTTGAGCTGGCGGCCGACCACGTCGATCGCGGCATTCAGCACGTCGCACTCCTCCGCGGAGACCGCTCTCGGCCGGCGTTTCCACACGGAGAACACGCCT
>JANPGL010000842.1:0-4740 GCA_031423915.1 Actinomycetes bacterium
TCGATGCCGGTGCGGTCGACGACGGCCCGCAGGGTCTCGGCGGCGAGGTCGACCGGATGCCACTCCTTCAGGCGCCCGTTGCGCTTGCCGAGCGGGGTACGGATGGCGTCGACGATGACGGCGGTCTGCATGAGTTCCTCCGGGGGGAAGGGCGTCCGAACGTGGCCTTGACCGGCGGGTCAAGACACCGCAAGTCTCCCGCCGAAGGTTCGGCCTGTCCAGACGGGCGCGGGGCCGGCACGCGGTCGGCGGGACCAGCCCCTAGTCTCAGCGGCCACATGAGCGAGAACGGGCCCCTGAACGCCGGCGCGGACGACGCCCGCGCCGTGCGGGACCACGTCGCCGACGGCGACGTCAGCTGGCTCCGCGGCGAGTTCCGCACCGGGCGCCTCGACTGGCTGCACGACCACCTCGCCGACGGCGACTGGGCGCAACTCGGCCCGCGACTCGAACGGGGCGACGTGGCCTGGGTCCGCCGGGTCCTCGGCGACGTCGCCGTGCGCAACGCCGGTGGAGGCCTGGCCGGCGCCGCCGTGCCGACCGAGGCCGTCACGCTGCCGACACCGCGCGACGACCACAACCGAACGGCCTGGCTCGTGCGCACCGGCGCCGCCGTGCTGCTCGTCGCGCTGGCCTCGCTCGGCCTGTCGTTGTGCCGGGGCTCGGGCGGCGGCAACGCCGCGCCCACCACCCGGCCCGCCCCCACGACCGCAGCGGCCGAAGACACGACGAGCGCGACGACCGCGGTCGCCGCGACGACGGCCGCGCCGGCCACCAGTGCCGCCACCAACGCCGCGCCCGCCACCACGACCACCGCGCCGGCGGCCACCACGACCCCACCGATCGCCACCACCACCACCACAGCGGCGCCCACCCAGAACCTGGTCGACACCGCCACCGGCGCCGGCTTCTCGACGCTCGGACGGGCCCTCGTCGCCGCCGACCTGGCCACCACTCTGCGGGGCACCGGCCCCTTCACCGTGCTCGCCCCCACCGACGCCGCGTTCGCCAAGCTTCCCTCCGGCACGCTCGAGGCGCTGTTGCGCGACCGAGCGGCGCTCACCCGGGTGCTGCGCTACCACGTCCTCGATGGACGGGTGACCGCCGCCCAGCTCACCCCCGGCACGGTGCGCACCCTCGAGGGCAACACCGTCGCCGTCGCCCAGACCGGCGGGCGCCTCACGCTCAACGACGCTACGGTCACGCGCGCCGACCTGGGCGCCACGAACGGCCTGATCCAGGTGATCGACACCGTCCTGCTGCCGCCAGGCTTCACCGTCGGCGGGCAGCCGGTGCAAGCGGCGCCTCCGGCCGTCGGCGACGTGGTCAAAGCCATCGAGGCCGACGGTCGCTTCGGGCTGCTGGCCCAGGCGCTCGGCACCGCAGGGCTCACGACCACGCTGCAGGGTGCGGGTCCCTACACGGTGTTCGCGCCGACGGATGCGGCGTTCCGCGCCCTGCCCCCCGAGCTGCTCACCAAGCTGCTGGCCGACAAGGCGACGCTGGCCAAGATCCTCACGTACCACGTGGTCGCCGGCCGCGTCGCCGCCGCGCAGCTCACCCCCGGTGCGAGGGCCACCGTCGAGGGCGACACGGTCCAGATCGCCACCACCACGGCCGCGACCACCGTCGACGGTGCCGCCATCCTGGCGCCCGACCTGGCCGCCACGAACGGGCTCGTCCACGGCATCGACCGGGTGCTCGTGCCCGCCAGCGTCGACCTGGCCAAGCTCGGCGTGCCGCTGACGCCGCCGGTGCCGCTGACGCTGTCGGTGTACTTCGACTCCGACTCCTCGGCGCTGCGGCCCGAGGCCGGGTCCGCCATCGCCGACGCCGCCAAGCGGATCCCCGCCGGTGCCAAGGTGGCGCTGGTCGGCGTGTCCGACCCGCGCGGCAACGCCGAGGCCAACCTGAAGCTCTCGGAGGCCCGCGCGTTGACCGTGGAGAAGGCGTTCGAGGCCGCCGGCCTGAAGGCCACCTACACCATCAGCGCCAAGGGTTCCGAACAGACCGCGGATCTGGCGCTGGCCCGCCGGGTCGACATCACGGCGTCGTAACCGGCACTACACCGCCGGCTCGTCGGCCCGGCTCGCGCCGGGAAGCTTGGCCAGGATGCGCTGCAGCGCGATCAGATCGGTCTCGGTGAGATGCCGGGCGAACTCGCGCTGGACGCCGCGCAGGTGCACCGGGGCGGCCCGCCGGAACATCTCGCGCCCGTCGCGCGTGAGCACGGCGAAGTGGCCGCGGCCGTCGGTGACGCACGGCTCCCGCACGACGAGGCCGGCATCCTCCATCCGATCGACGAGCCGGGTGAGGCTCGACTTGTGGATGATCATGCGGCCCGACAGCTCGGCCATGCGCAGCCTGCCGCCCGCCTCGTTGAGTTGCAGCAGCACCTCGTACCAGCTGAGCGGAAGGTCACGTTCGGCCTCCAGCTCGGCGGCCAGCTTCTGGGTGATGGTGGCGTGCGCCTCCAGCAGCGCTCGCCACACGGCCAGGCGTTCGGGATCGGGTCGGGTGGCCAACGGGCGTCAGGCCGTGGCCTTCACGGCGGCGCCGATGGCCCCCAGCGCGACGTCGACCTCGGTGGCCGTGACGACGAGCGGCGGCATCAGCCGCAACGCCGTGCCGTAGGTGCCGGCGTTCATGAGGATGACGCGGCCGTCCTCGAGGCAGTGCTGCTGGATGGCGGCCACGCGTGCGGGGTCGACGAACTGGACCGCGTTCATCAGCCCGAGGCCGCGCACGTCGACGATGCCGTCGTCGCTCGCCTGCAGCGCGCGTAGACCGTCTCGCAGCTGCTCGCCCCGCGCGTTCACGTTGTCGGCGAACCCCGGCGCCGTGAGCACGTCGATGGTGGCGAGCGCCGCCGCGCAACCGATGGCGTTGCCGCCGTAGGTGCCGCCGTGGCTGCCCTTCGTCCAGCGGGCGTCGAGCTCACGCGTCGTGCCGAGCGCGGCGAACGGGAAGCCCGACGCGATGCCCTTGGCCATGCACAGGATGTCGGGCGCCAGGTCGTAGTGCTCGACGGCGAACATCTTCCCGCTGCGCAGGAAGCCCGACTGCACCTCGTCGGCGATGAACAGGATGCTGTGGGCCCGGCAGCGTTCGACGACGCCGGCCAGGAAGCGGGGCGGCGCCGGGATGTAGCCGCCCTCGCCGAGGATCGGCTCCATGATCATCGCCGCCGTCTCGTCGGGCGCGGTCATCGACTTGAGCAGGTGGTCGAGACCGGCCAGGCACCGGTCGGTCTCGGCGTCGGCGTCGGCGGCCAGCGGGTCGGGGAACGGGGCCACGAAGATGCCGGCGGGCAGCGGCGCGTGACCGGCGCGGTACCCCGTCTTCGACGTGGTCATGGCCATCGTCAGGTGGGTGCGGCCGTGGAAGCTGCCGGCGAACACGATCACGTGCGGGCGCTTGGTGGCCTGCTTGGCCAGCTTCACCGCGGCCTCGGTGATCTCGGCGCCCGAGTTGGCGTAGAAGAACGTGTCGATGCCGGGCGGCGCCAGCTCGGCCAGACGGGCGGCGAGCGGCTCGAGCAGATCGTGGCGGTACACGTTGACCTGCGCGTGGATGAAGCGCGTCGCCTGCTCGGCGATGGCGGCGGCCACGTGGGGGTGCGCGTGGCCCGTGGAGGTGACCGCGATGCCCGACGAGAAGTCGAGGTACTCCGTGCCGTCGACCGTGGTTACCCACGAGCCATGACCCGAGGCGACCTGCAGATCGGTGACGCTGAACCAGACCTGCGAGAGGTGGGACGACGTGCTCATGGCGCGAGCGTACGCCCGCGGGCAAGCGTGGCCTGCTCGTTCACCCCCCACGACCGAGGTGGCGAGTCGGCCCTGGCGGTTGCCCAGCGCCGAGGCTCTGGGGTGCTGGAGCTGCTGCTTCGACGACACCGACAGAAGTGACGGACGCGATGGTGTCTCCTCGGCGTTCCGCTGCCAATCCCACTCGGTCGATTCTGGTGGTACCATGCTCCCATGAGTGGGACATATGCAGTCGTTGTGGGAAATCGAGGTCGCATCGTGGTCCCCGCCGAGGTTCGCGAGCGTGCCCGTCTCGTCGAAGGCACAGCGCTCGTGATGTTGGACACGCCGGACGGGATCGTGCTGCTGACTCGTGACCAGCTCCGAGCCCGCGTGCAGGCCGACCTGGCGGGCGTCGATCTGGTCGGCGACCTGCTCGCCGAGCGGCGTGCGGCGGCCGCGGCGGAGGACGAGGTATGACCGCAGTGCTCGATGCGTCGGCGGTGTTGGCGTTCGTGCAGGGCGAACCCGGTGCGGACGTGGTGGCTGCACAGCTGGAGGCAGGGGCGTCGTGCAGCACGGCGAACTGGTCCGAGGTCGCCCAGAAGATCCTGGCGGTGGGCCGCGATTGGGACCTGGCCCGCGCGCTGCTGGTGAGCTACGACCTCAATCTCGAACCGGTGGCGGTGGCCGACGCCGAGTGGGCCGCCCGCCGGTGGCGTCGCGGTGAAGGCCTGTCCCTCGCCGACCGGTTGTGCCTCGCGCTGGCGCACCGCCTGGGTGGCGTCGCCTGGACGGCCGACACCGCGTGGCGGGACGACACCGGCATCCACCAGATCCGCTGAGCCGCCGGGCGGAAGTCAGCGACGCCCGTGGGCAGCGCCGCCGGTCTGGCCCCCCGCCGGATTAGGGGGGGCCGCGGAAAATTAGGTTGGTGCCCCAATGGGACAAAGCCCCCACCCACAACAACGAGGTTGTGGGGGGCCGGGGG
>JANPGL010000843.1:0-5086 GCA_031423915.1 Actinomycetes bacterium
CGCGGCGGGCGGCGGCGGCCGCGGCGGCGGCCGCATCGCGCTGGCGCTGCAGTTCGGCGGAGCGGCGGGCGGCTTCGGCCGCGGCCTGACGCTGCAGCTCGGCTTGGCGCCGCTGCTCTTCTTCGATCAGCGCCTGGCGCAGGTCGGCGTTCGTCTTCGTCAGCAGGTCGGAGGCGGCCGTGGCGGCCTTGGCCGCGGCGTCGCGCTTGGCCACGATCTGCTTTTCGAGCTTGGCCGCCTGCGCTTCCTTCGCGGCCAGTTCCGCACGGAGGCGATCGGTGTCCTCGCGGGTGGCCTTCAGCACGTCGCCGACGTCGACGCTCGAGCCGAGCACGACGGGCGAGTAGCCGCGGCGCTGGGACACGTTCGCCACCGCGTCCTCGGCCGAGAGCAACGACCCCAGGCCGGACGCCTGGTCGCCGTACATGTAGGTCTGGACGGCGAACTTGGCCAGCCGGGTGTTCAGTTCGCCGATCTGCACGTCCTGGGCGTCGAGCTTGGCCTTGATCTGATCGATCTGGGCCTGCAGGTCGGCACGCTCGACGCGGGCCTTGTTGTAGAGCTCGGCGAGGCGCTCGGCCTCGTGGTTCATGCGATCGCGCTGGTCGGCGAGGTTGGCCGCCTGCTGCTTCAGGTCGCTGACCTTGTCGGCACCGGCGGCCGGGGCGAGACCGAAGACGAGTGCCCCCACCAGGAGCAACGCGCACGCCACCCTGCTCCGACCCGTCACGAGGGTGGAGCGTACCAGTTCTGCGACGACCTTTACAGTCCGGTTGCGTTTTCGTGCGCTTAGGGTTGCGTCGGAGCGTGGTCGACGCCGTTCGGACCGTCTCCGTGGGTGAGTTACCGTGCGCGACATGGACGCCGCCCGCCTCTCCGCCACGCTCGACGCCGCGGTCGCGGCCGGTCTCGCCGGGGTGGTCGCTTCGGTCACCGTCGACGGCGACACGGTCTACGAGGGCTCGGCGGGCGTCCGCACCATCGGCGATCCGACGCCAATGACGCACGACACCGTGTTCGCCATCTACTCCATGACGAAGGCGGTCACCGGTGCCGCCGCCATGCAACTCGTCGAGCGCGACCAGCTGTCGCTCGACGGACCCGCCGCCGACGTCCTCCCCGCCCTGCGCGACCCCCAGGTGCTCGAGGGGTTCGACCCCCACGACCGCCCGGTGCTGCGTCCGGCCACGACACCGGTCACGCTGCGCCACCTCCTGACGCACACCTCCGGCTACGTGTACGGCGGGCTGTGGAACGGGCCGGTCGCCGCGTACGCCGACGCTGCCGGGGTGCCGTCGCTGTTCACGCTGAAGAAGGCCGCGCTGCAGGTGCCACTGGCGTTCGACCCCGGCACGCGCTGGGAGTACGGCACGGGCATCGACTGGGCCGGGTTGCTCGTCGAGGAGGTGAGCGGCACCACGCTCGGCCGGTACTGCGCCGAGCACCTCTTCGAACCGCTCGGCATGCGGGACACCGGGTTCGGGCCGACCCCGTCGATGGCGGAGCGGCTGGCCAGCATCCACGTGCCCACGCCCGACGGTCTGGCGCCGTTCGCGCTCCCCGCGCCCGAAGCACCCGAGTTCGAGATGGGCGGCGGCGGCCTGCTGTCGACGGTCGGCGACTACCAGCGCTTCGCCAACGCCATCCTCCACGGCGGCGAGCTCGACGGCGTGCGGGTGCTGGCGGCCGACACCGTCGCCCAGATGAGCCGCAACGCCATCGGGTCGGTGCGCGTGGCACCCCTGGCCACCGTCAACCCGGCGCTCACGCTCGACACCGACTTCTACCCGGGCCAGCCCTGCACCTGGGGCCTCTCGTTCCTCATCAACGAAGAGGCCACGCCGCAGGGTCGACCGGCCGGCAGCCTGGCATGGGCCGGCCTGGCCAACACCTACCACTGGATCGACCCGGTCAACCGGGTGTCGGGGGTGTGGGCCAGCCAGCTGTTCCCGTTCTTCCACCCCTACGCCATCGACGGCTTCCGGTCCTTCGAGACCGAGGTCTACGCCAGCCTCTGAGGCTCGGCGCTCACTCCCACTCGATGGTGCCGGGCGGCTTCGACGTGATGTCGTAGGCGACGCGGTTCAGGCCGGGCACCTCGTTGATGATGCGGCTGGCCATGCGCTCCAGCAGGTCGTAGGGCAGCCGGGCCCAATCGGCCGTCATCGCATCGTCGGAGGTGACGGCGCGGATGATGATCGGATGGCCGTACGTCCGCTCGTCGCCCATCACGCCCACGGAGCGGATGTCGGGCAGCACGGCGAACGCCTGCCAGATCTCGCGGTCGAGCCCGGCGGCGTGGATCTCCTGGCGCACGATGGCGTCGGCCTCCTGCAGCAGCGCCACCTTGTCGGGCGTGACCTCGCCGATGATGCGCACACCCAGGCCGGGGCCGGGGAACGGCTGGCGCCACACGATCTCGTCGGGGAGGCCGAGCTCGGAGCCGACGCGCCGCACCTCGTCCTTGAACAGGTTGCGCAGGGGCTCGACGAGCTTCAGCGTCATGTCCTCGGGCAGACCGCCCACGTTGTGGTGGCTCTTGATGACGGCAGCCTGGCCGTCGGCGCCGCCCGACTCGATCACGTCGGGGTAGAGCGTGCCCTGCACGAGGAACTCGGCGTCGGTGAGGCCGCCCGTGTGCTCCTCGAAGATGCGGATGAACAGCTCGCCGATGATCTTGCGCTTGCGCTCCGGCTCGGTGACGCCGGCCAACGCCTCGAAGTAGCGCGCTCCCGCGTCGACCTTGATCAGCTCGATGTGCATGTTGCGGTGGAACGTGTCGACGATCTGGTCGCTCTCACCTTTGCGCATCAGGCCCGTGTCGACGTAGATGCAGGTGAGCTGTGAGCCCACGGCCCGGTGCACCATCGCCGCCGCGACCGCCGAATCGACGCCACCCGACAGCGCGCAGATGATGCGCTTGTCGCCCACCTGCGCCCGGACGGCCTCGACGGCGGTGTCGATGATCGACACGTCGGTCCACGTGGGTCGGCAGCCGGCGAGCTCGTGCAGGAACCGGGCCAGCACCTCCTGGCCGCGCTCGGAGTGCACGACCTCGGGGTGGTGCTGCACGCCCCAGATGCGGCGACCGTCGTGCTCGATCACGGCCATCGGCGCGTCGGGCGTGGCGGCCGTGGCCACGAACCCTTCCGGCAGCTTGGCCACCGCGTCGAAGTGGCTCATCCACACCGTCAACGGCGCCACGCCGACGGGCAGCAGGGTCGACGGTGCCGTGGCCGTCAACTCGGTGCGGCCGTACTCGCCGCGCCCCCCGCGGGCGACCTCGCCGCCGAGCTGATGGGCGATGAGCTGGGCGCCGTAGCAGATGCCCAGGATCGGCACGCCGAGGTCGTAGATGGCCGGGTCGAGCCGCGGCGCCCCGTCGACGTGGACGCTCTTCGGCCCACCCGACAGGATGATGGCCTTGGGGTTCTTCGCCGCGACGGCGGCGGCCGAGATGGAGTGCGGCACGATCTCGGAGTACACCCGCGCCTCGCGCACCCGGCGGGCGATCAGCTGGGCGTACTGGGCCCCGAAGTCGACCACCAGGACGCGGTCGAAAAGGTCGTCGAGAGCATCGGTGGCCATGACTGCGACGGTAGCCGGACGCCGGGGTCCGCGGTCGGCTGACCGCCGGGCCTCACCGGAACGGCGGCGTGGCGACGTAGATCGTGGCGAGCTCGCCACCCGTCGGGTCGGCGTCGAGCAGCACGACCAGCCGGTAGAGCCGTTCCGGGGCGCAGCCGATGCAACGGCGGACCTCCTCGCCCGGCGCCTCCACCAACCACACCGGCGCGTTGACCTGACTCCCGGTCAGGGACCGTCCCGTGTACACGCCGAAGCGCAACACCCCGGCCGTCTGAACCGCCTGGAAAGGGAGCGCAGCGGCGCGGACCTGCTCGGGCGTCGACATCGGTCGCACGCCCGCAGGCGGCGGTGCCACGGTGAAGTCGGCGAAGGGCTTGGCGTCGGCCGGCGGGGCGAACACCTCCGTCATGACGCCCACTGAGCCGAGCGGCAGGTCGATCGCCGGCGGCGCCGTCATGCCCGCCGTGGGCCGGGGATCGAGGCTGGTGGTGGTCTGCGCAACCGGCGACCCGGGATCGCCCGCGGGGAAGCGATCCCGCAGCTCCGCCGCCAACGGTCCGGCGGGAGCGAGCACCACCTGGCGGGCGATGGCGACGAGCTCGTCGGACGGGTCTTCGACCGTCATCATCGCCACCACGCCCGGCGCCACCTGCCACGCCAGCATGGTGGGGGCGGTAGCCCCGAGCAGGCCCTCGGTGGTCCACACGACGCCCGGCGACCCTCCGACGTCGACGATCCGGCGTTCGCGCAGACCCCCGGCGTACCGGAGGTAGGTGACCAGATCGACGCCCCCGGCCAGCGTCGTCGAGAGCTGCAGCCCCGGCGAGGTCGGATGGGTGTAGCTGATCATGAACGTCGACGGCTCGTGGCCGCGTCCCGTGGGGGCGAGCGTCGTGCCAGAGGTGTCGAGGCGCAGGGGGTCGCCGGCTGACAGACCGGCGACCATGCGTTCGAGCGTCGGGGCGTCGACCCCCGTGGCGGTGACGTTCACGACGAAGCCTGACGGGCACCGCGTCGTTTCCAGCGAGCCCGACCCCGGCGAGTCGACCACACCGGTGGGATCGCAGTGGTCGGTGCCGAACGCGCCGTGCTCGACCACCGGGGCCGCTTGCACGAGCACGACCGCCCGGCCGCCCGCGGTGTCAGGGTCCGACACGTACAGCTCGACCGTTGCCTCCGCTCGGCCGCTGTAGACCTCGAACGCCGTCGGACTCCAGCCGCCCGACTCGGGCAGCACGGCGGCCCGATCATCGGGCGCGAACGTGGCGCCATCCGGCGAGCCTGGTCCCGTCGGGAGCAACGTAGTGGTGGTGGTCGTCGCAGCCGCCACCGACGTCCTCGTCGGGATCGCCAGGGAAACCGTGGTGGATACACCCACCACGGCCGGCGGGTCGTCGCCGGTCGCCGGAGTACGGCCCACGCCGTCGCCGATCAGCACGGCTCCGGCGACCAGGAACCCGATGGCGAGCACGGCCGTGACCGCGCCGACCGCGACGCG
>JANPGL010000844.1:0-7006 GCA_031423915.1 Actinomycetes bacterium
GCCGCCGGCGCCGGATTCGGCCCGCACGGTCGCCGGCGGCAGTGCGAAGTCGAGGCGCACCTCGCCGGCGCCCGAGGTCGCCTCGATCGCGGCGACGGCCAGATCGGTGCCACGCACACCGCCGGCGCCGGCATCGGCCACGACCGTTCCGGCCGTGCCCGTGAGCATCACGTCGCCGGCGCCCGTGGAGACCTCGATCGTCCCGGTGAGCGCGCCGACGTGCACGTCGCCTGCGCCCGAGTGGACGGTCACCGTCATGTCGCGAGGCACGGTGAGGGTCACCGACGTCGAGCACCAGCTGGCGGTCAGCCACACCCGAGCACACCGTCCCTCGACGACGAGGGTGTCTCCCTGGCGACGGACCGTCGCATCGGGCTTCACCAGGCCGTAGCGGTCGGTGCGTTGCCCGCCGACCGCGTCGCCGGGCGTCAGTCGAACCGTGCCCGCGTCGATGTCGATGCGCACCGCCGTGACGTTCCCGCCGGCCGCGATGGCCGACGTCTCCGACGTGCGGAACCAGACGCCCAGGAGCAGCAGCACCCCCTGGGCGATGAACAGGAACGCCAGCAGGCCGCCGAGTGCCAGCAGGACGGCTCGGCCCGGACCTCGGCGCGACGAGGGAGCGAGCGACGGGGGGGCCGGCGACGGGCGGCCCAGGTCGTCGAACCGGGGCGGCGGGAGCGTGGAACGTCCGGCGCTGGGCGAAGGAGCGTGGGGCGTCATGCGTCAGGCCTCCAGGTAGCGGAGCACGGCGAGCACGCGCCGGTGGTCGGTGGCGCTCGCCGGCAGATCGAGCTTGGCGAAGATGTTCGAGACGTGCTTCTCGACGGCGCCATCGCTCACCACGAGCAGGGCGGCGATGGCCGCGTTGGATCGCCCCTCCGCCATGAACCCCAGCACCTCGAGCTCGCGGGGCGTGAGGCTGGCCAGTGGATCGCGGCGGCGCGTCCGCGCCAGCAGCTGCGCCACCACCTCGGGATCGAGCACCGTGCCGCCGGACCCCACCCGGGCGATGGCGTCGACGAAGTCGCGTACGTCGGCCACGCGCTCCTTCAGGAGGTAGCCGATGCCGGACGTGTCGCTGGCCAGTAACTCGGTGGCGTAGCGCTCCTCCACGTACTGCGAGAGAACGAGGATCGTCACCTCCGGATGGCGGCGGCGCACCGCCAGAGCGGCCCGCACGCCCTCGTCGGTGTGCGTGGGGGGCATCCGCACATCGACGAGGGCGAGGTCGGGACGCTCGGCGTCGACGGCGGCGACGAGCTCCTCTCCAGTGCCGACCGCGGCCACCACCACGTGGCCGGCATCGGCGAGCAGGCGTTCGAGTCCGGCGCGCAGCAACACGGAGTCCTCGGCGATCACGATCCGCACGGCAGCACCACCTGGACGATGGTCGGCCCGCCGGGCGGGCTCGACACGGTGAACGATCCGTCGACAGCGCCGACGCGGTCCCGCAGGCCCGCCAGACCGGACCGGTGCGAGGGATCGGCACCGCCGATCCCGTCGTCTCGCACGTCGAGCACGAGGCGATCGGCGTAGCGCACGACCGCCACCCATGCGCGGCGGGCGCCCGAGTGCTTGGCCACGTTGGCCAGGAGCTCGGCCACCACGAAGTACGCCGTGGCCTCGATGGTGGCGTGGGGCCGCACGGGCACCTCGACGCGCACCTCGACTGGCACGGGGGAGCGGGCGGCCAGCGCCGAGATGGCCGAGTCGAGGCCGCGATCGGTGAGCACCGCCGGGTGGATGCCCCGAGCGAGGTCGCGCAACTCGGCGATGGCCCGCTTGGCTTCCTCGTGCGCTTCCGTCACGAGCTCCTTCGCTCGCTCGGGATCGTCGTCGAGCTTCTCCTTCGCCATGCCGAGGCCCATGGCCACCGCCACGAGGCGCTGCTGGGCGCCGTCGTGCAGGTCGCGCTCGATGCGCCGGCGCTCGAGCGCCACCACATCGAGCACGGCGGCCCTCGTCGTCTGGAGGTGGTCGACCCGGGCGGCGAGCAGGTCGGTCTGACTCGGGCCCAGCAGTGCGACGGCCAATGCCCGCTCGGGCACCATGAGCGCCCTCACGATCCACGGGGCCGCCACGAGCAGGGCGAGCCCGACAGCGGCGAGGGTCACGACGCCGACCCCGTCGTCGACCCGGCCGACGAACAGGTCGGCGTGCCGGTCGCCGCCCAGCACGGCGAGGGCCAGGGGTGCCCCCAGCAGGCTCAGGGGCAGGCACCACGCCACCAGCACCAGCGGTGCCGTCACGAACCCGACGATCGGGGCGAGCAGGTGGTGGGCGAGTTCGCGCCACGTGAGCCCGCGACCCAGGTAGCGACGCAACTGCCTCCACCAGGTGCCCGTCCGATCGATCGGCGCCGGCTGGACCAAGCCGGTGTCGAGCAGCACGTTGTAGCGCCACCGCTGGGCTCGGGCCCCGACGCGCGAACCGACGAGCGTCACCAGGACGAAGGGCACGGCGGCGACCACGGTCACGGCGAGGCTGATCGACACCGTCACGCCCACGACCACGAGGACCCACAGCGCGGCGTCGAGCCACAGGTGGGCGAAGGCGTGGACGGTGGCGCGCCACGTCCGGCCGTCGACCAGGGGGCGCAGGAGCCGTCGCATGCCCCCACCGTACGGAACGAACGCGGTGGGCACGATCCGGGTGTCAGGTGTCCCGGGGGTGGGGCTAGCCCTACCACCCGACGCCGTCGCCCGTCAGGCCACCGGCACCGCGTAGACCACGATGTTGTCGCGGTAGCTGCGCAGGGACGGGTTGAACGTGCCCCCACACGTGATGAGCACGAGTGTCTCGGGGCCGTCGCGGGTCCAGATGCGTTCGGCGGGGAGACCGTCCTTGCCGTACATGGCGCGCTCCACCACCTCGTAGGTGCGCGTGGAGCCGTCGGTCATGGCCACCACGGCACGGTCGCCCGGGCCGAGTCGGCCGAGTTGCTCGAACAACCCACGCTTGCGGTTCCACGACACGTGCGACGCCAGCACGACGGCGCCCGGTTGACCGGGCCGGGCACCCAGCCGGTACCAGCCCACCTCGGTCTCGTCGGGTACCTCGAGCTCGCCGGTGGGGTCGATGCCCACGGGTACGACCGGCGCGCCGACCAGCCTCATCCCGTCGATGGTGAGCGCCACCGGCTCCGGGCGCTCCACCACCGGTTCCGGGAGCACCGACAGGCGCGGTCCGAGCGCGGCCGCGAGCGGCGACAGCGTCGTGGTCGCGGGCACGGTCGCCACGGTCGCCGGCGTGGCGATGGTCGTCGACGGCGCCGGCGCGACCGGTGACCCGAGGGGCGCCACCGTCGACGGCGGGGTGAGCGCCGTGGCGGGGGCGACCGATTCGACGGGTGAGCGAGCCGTCGAGCACCCGGTGATCACCGCCAACGCCACCACGACGAACGCGCCGGCGAGGGCGGACGCCACAGCACCCGCCCTCGCCATCACACCGTGTTCGATCACACGGTGCTCGATCCCAGGTCGGTCGATCCCGCCCCGCTCAGTGCGACCGGGCACGGCGCAGCCCGAGGGCTCCGACCGACCCCAGGAGCACCGTCCCACCGATCAGCGCGAGGGTGGCCGCCAGGTTCAGCGACGACGAGCCCTCGACGGGCGAGTTGCCCGTATCGACGCGTGTCGGCGCACCGCCGAGACCGGTGATCGTCTGCGTGTAGTAGGCGAACGTGTTGGCCGACAACGAGCCGACGGCGTACACGATGAGGTTCGTGCCGGCCTTCAACTCGACGGTGGGCACGTCGGCGATCGGCGCGGCCCCGGTGGGTGCCACCTTGGCGCCGGCGATCTGACCGGCGGGCAGCGCGGCCGAACCCTCCTTGCCGTTGACGAGGTTGGTGAAGGGGCGGGCCGCTCCGAGCACCAGGTCCACGGCGGGCGCCGCCGCGGTGTGACGCACCGTCAGGCGGCCCTGACCGGCGGGCACCGCGCTGGTGTCGTTCTTGAACGGCGTCAGCGTGGGCTTGCCGGCCGCGTCGAGGTGCGCCACGACCGTGTAGTTGCCCGTGGCGGGCACCGGGAAGCTGGCCACCGGGCCGATGACGACGTCGGGTTTGCCGGCGGCGCGCACCTCGAGGTTCGTGAGCGTCTTGCCGGCGAACGACGACAGGTCCTGCATCTGTCCCGGCTTGAAGTTGGGGATGACGACCTGACCGGCGACGACGACGTCGACGTCGGCACCCGGGATGCCGTGGAGCAACATGATGGTGGCGGCATCCGCCGCACCGGCGGGGCCGGTGGACAGCGACAGTGCGCCGACCGATGCCGCCGCGACGGCGGCGAGCCCGGCGAGGAACCTCTTCATGGGTGGAGAGCCTTTCGGACGAGGCGCCGGAGCGCCGGAGGGAGAAACCCTCCTGGCCCGCTCTACGGGACCGATGGGCCCCGTGGATGACGGCGTGAGCCACGACCGTCGGCGCCATCCGTGCTCGCACCGGCGCGGCTCACCTACCGTGTGACCATGACCACGCCGAACTGGTATCCCGACCCGACCGGCCGCCACCAGGTTCGCTACTGGGACGGCGCCGTGTGGACCGACCACGTGGCCGACAACGGCGCCCAGACCGTCGACCCGGTCCTGCCGGCGACGGCCCCGCCCGTGCAGGTCAACACGACACCCGCCGCCGTGCAGCAGCAAGTGAGCGGCCAGGGGTGGGGAGGCGCCGGCATCTCGGAGCCCGGGTTCGGCGGCGGCGGTTCGCTGTTCACCGAGCCGGTGCTCGTGGTGAACCAGAAGGCCAAGCTGATCGAGCTGACGAACCAGTACGCGGTGTTCACCGGCGACGGACGCCAGATCGCCAGCGTCAACGAAGTGGGGCAGAACGCGGCGAAGAAGGTGCTGCGTGCGCTCACGAGCCTCGACCAGTTCATGACGCACCGGCTGGAGATCGCCGACGCGGCTGGTGTCGTCCAGATGCGCCTCACCCGACCGGCCAAGGTGTTCAAGTCGACGATCGTCGTCGAGAGCCCCACGACCGGCGAGATCGGCCGCATCGTGCAGGAGAACATGGTCGGCAAGATCCGTTTCGACCTCCAGACCGGCGGCCGCACCATCGGATCGCTGCGCGCCGAGAACTGGCGGGCCTGGAACTTCTCGATCACCGACGAGACCGGCGCCGAATGCGCCCGCATCACCAAGACGTGGGAGGGACTGGCCAAGCAGATGTTCACCACCGCCGACAACTACGTGGTGCAGATACACCGCCAGCTTCCCCAGCCGTTGTCGTCGCTGGTGGTGGCGTCGGCCCTCTCGGTCGACACCGCACTGAAGCAGGACGCTCGCGGCTTCGGCTGAGCGGACGCCCCCGTCACTCCGAGGCGAACGCCTCGACGGGCGGGCAGCTGCACACCAGGTTGCGATCGCCGTAGGCCGCGTCGATGCGCCCGACCGGCGTGAAGTACTTGGCGGCCCGCAACGACGCGAGCGGGTACGCCGCGGTCTCACGACCGTAGGCGTGCGACCAGTCGTCGGTGACGAGATCCTCGGCGGGGTGCGGCGCGTTGGCCAACGGGTTGTCGCCCGCCGGCCACTCGCCGGCGGCGACACGGTCGGCTTCGGCGCGGATGGCGATCATCGCCTCGCAGAACCGGTCGAGCTCGTACTTGCCCTCGCTCTCGGTCGGCTCGACCATGAGCGTCCCCGATACCGGGAAGCTCATGGTGGGGGCGTGGAAGCCGAAGTCCATCAGCCGCTTGGCGACGTCGTCGACCGTGACCCCCGTGGCCTTGGTCAGCGGGCGCACGTCGAGGATGCACTCGTGGGCGACGAAGCCGTTGGCGCCGCGGTAGAGCACGGGGAACGACGCATCGAGCCGGTGGGCGATGTAGTTGGCGTTCAGCACGGCATTGGCCGTCGCCTGCCACAGCCCCTGCGCGCCCATGAGCGCCACGTACGCCCACGAGATCGGCAGGATTCCCGCGGAGCCGAACGGGGCGGCCGACACCGGGCCGACGGCGTGCGCATCGGCGTCCCCGATGGTGCGCTCGGCGTCGGCTCGCAGCGGGTGGGAGGGCAGGAACGGGGCGAGGTGGCTTCGCACCGCCACGGGACCCACACCCGGGCCACCGCCGCCGTGCGGGATGCAGAACGTCTTGTGGAGGTTGAGGTGCGAGACGTCGCCCCCGAAGACGCCCGGGCGGGCGAAGCCGACGACGGCGTTGAGGTTGGCACCGTCGACGTACACCTGGCCGCCGTGGGCATGCACGATCTCGCACACCTCCACGACGCCCTCCTCGAAGACGCCGTGCGTCGACGGGTAGGTGATCATGCAGGCCGCCAGCTGCCCACCGTGCTGCTCGGCCTTCACCGCCAGATCGGCAAGGTCGACGTTGCCCTCGTCGTCGCACGCCACCACGACCACCCGCATGCCGGCCATCACGGCGCTCGCCGCGTTGGTGCCGTGAGCCGACGACGGGATGAGGCAGACGTTCCGGTGCTCGTCGCCCCGGCTGCGGTGGTAGGCCCGGATGGCCAGCAGGCCGGCGTACTCGCCCTGACTGCCGGCGTTGGGCTGCAAGGAGACGGCGTCGTAGCCCGTGACGGCCACCAGCATGTCCTCGAGCTCGGTGATCAGCCGCCGGTACCCGCCCGTCTGCGCAGCCGGCGCGAACGGGTGGATGTCGGCGAACTCGGGCCAGGTGACCGCCAGCATCTCGGTGGTGGCGTTCAACTTCATCGTGCACGACCCGAGCGGAATCATGGTGCGGTCGAGCGCCAGGTCCTTGTCGGCCAGACGGCGGAGGTAGCGGAGCATCTCGTGCTCGGTGTGGTAGCGGTGGAACACCGGATGGGTGAGGATCTCGTCGACCCGGCGCCGTTCGGCCGGCAACCCGTCCGCCGCGCCGTCGGGGTCGACGGGGCCAGCGGCGCCGAACGCGGCCAGCACGTCGGACACGACCGTCAACGTCGACGTCTCGTCGAACGTGAGCCCGATCGTGTCCGCGTCGACGCGTCGCACGTTGATGCCCCGGTCGTCCGCCGCGGCGAGCAC
>JANPGL010000845.1:0-7809 GCA_031423915.1 Actinomycetes bacterium
GGATCGACACCAGCCCCGCAGCGGCCGCCATCTCGGCCCACTCACCGATGCGGCCGAGGTGGCCGGCGTGGCGCAAGGCCACGATGCTCACGCCGTGCTCGGCAGCGCGGTCGATGCCCACGCGCACGGCCTGCGGACCGATCCACTGGCCCATGCCGTGATTGCCCTCGAGGACCACGAACACGCCGCCGTCGATGACCGTGGTGACAGACTGCCCGGCGTGCTGCACGCCGGCGGCGAGCCACTGCACGTAGCGCTGCGTGCGGACCACGCCGTGGCTGTCGTGCCCGGTGAGGCTGGCGTCGACGAGCGACTCGGCCACCCGCAGGGCCTCGTCGGTCCCGCAGCCGCTGGCGCTGAACACGTCGGTGAGCAACCGCTGCAGCTCGGGGGCGGGGACGACGATCATGGCGTCACCCTAGGGCGGCCCGCCGCGGTGATCGGACGGGCCGGACCGGCGACAACGACGGCCGGGCGAACAGCAGGCCGTTGGCCATGAGGAGGGCGCCGATGGCGCTGAGGGCGCAGCCGAGCGCCCGCACCGGCGCATGGTCGAGCGCGAACAGGACGACCCACACGCCGTCGCTGAAACACACGCCGAGCGCTCCGATGCCCATGGACCACAGGCCTCGGTGGGCGACGGGCGGCCGCCCGGCCAGCAACCCGACCGCCGCGATCGGCGCACCGACGCCGACGAGCACGAGTGCCACCGCCAGCGTGGCGTCCGGGAACAGCGTGACGCGCGCCGTCGCTGCCGCGGCGAGGGAACCGACGACCAACGGCACCGACAGCAGGGTGAAGCGCACGCGTCGCAGCGCCAGCGGCGACGACGCGCACTCGGCGGCCAGCGTGAGGATGCCGATCGTCAGCACGATGCCGATCCAGGGCGCGACCTCGCTGTCGTAGCGGGGATCGGCCGACGGCGGCGTGAGGGTGAGGATGGCCGAACCGAGCGCCGTCACCACGCCCGACAGGCCGACGCCTGCCAGGCTGACGCCACCGTCGAACGCCGCGGTGGCCAGGTGCACCAGCCGGGCCCGCCGGTCGAGCCGCCGCTCCGCCGCCGTGACCGGCGTCCAGTGCCCGTCGATGTCCGCCCGGAACGATGCGAGCGCGCGCCGCTCGTGCTCGGGCAGCCGGCGCCGGGCCAGGCGCTCCAACCGGTCGAGCAGCGCTCGCACCCGCTATCCCTCCTCGCGGAGCACGCGGGCGAGCCCGAGGTCGATCCACGCGGGCGGGTCGTCGAGCGCCGCCAGTTGGATGGTGGCCTGGCGGGCGGCGGCCCGTCCGTCGGCGGTGAGCTCGTAGTAGACGCGGGGCGCCGGACCGTCGGCCTCGTCGTCGCGGCGGGCCAGCAGCTCGCGGCCCACGAGCGAGCGGAGGCCCCGGTAGAGGGTGCCGTGGTTCATCGGCTCGCCCCCCTCCCACTCGACGAGCTGGCGGAAGACCTCGTACCCGTACAGGTGGGCCACCGAGCCGTGGGCCAGCCGCAGCGCGACGGCGAGGATCTTCTGCTCGTTGCGCGTGAGCCCGGTCCCGTGTCGCCGCCGCATCACCCCAACGTACCCTTGACCGGGGGTGTGCGCGTGTAGTGGTATACGCACAACCCGTCGGGGCCGGTCGCGGGCGGGCGTCCCCGACGAGCCGGACGCTCCTGACCGGCAGATCCTTCATCGCGGGGGGATCGGCCGGTCAGGCGTTCGGACCGAGGTGCTTGCGCGCCTCGCGCATCGACAGGCGTTGCAGCGGCGTGGCCGCCACGAACGCCCGCACGGCGTCGGGCGCGGTCCGCCCGTAGTCGCGTAGCGCCCAGCCGATGGCCTTGGCCACGAAGAACTCCCGATCGGCGCCGTGACGGCGGCACAGCGCGAACAGCAGGTCGTCGTCGGTGCGCGCCTTGCGCCCGAGCTGATGGAGGACGGCCGACCGCACCAGCCAACGATCGCCGCTCTCGCTCCACCGGGCGACGACGTCGACGACCAGCTCCGGGTGACGGGCGACCAGCGGCCGCACGGCGGCGCTGCCGAGCCCGTCGACCGTGTCCCACCACGGCTTGGTGACGAGCAGCGGCTCCACCGTCCCGGCGAGGAACGATGCACCGCACACCCGGGGCACGAACCGGGCGAGCAGGTCGCACGCCGCGTACTGGTACTCGCGCTCGGGCCGCGCCCACAGCGCGTCCGCGGCGGCGGCCACGTCGGCTTCGTCCGGGCGCCCGTGCGGCGCCCACGCGGCGCGCTGCGCCGCTCGACGGGCCGGCGACGCGATGCCGAGGAACGGGGCGACGCCCTTCATGTAGGCGGCCATGGGCCCGGCGGCGGCCGGCGACGCCAGCGGCTCGTACGCCGCCCGCGTCGCGTCGACGACGGCGTCCGCCCACGCCGTCACCGGTGCCGGTCCCTCACCCCCGCCAGCAGCGCGTCCAGCGGCAGGTGCTCGTCGACCGCGTCGGCGAGGTCGTCGAACGCGCCGTCGAGGTCGAGCGGCGGCCGGCGGCCGGTCAGCGCCTCGACGGCGGCCGGCGTCTCGAACAGACCGTGCACGTAGGTGGCCAGGACGTTGCCGCGCACGAAGCCGAGCGACGGCGCCCCGTCGAAGGCCGGCGTCGCGCCCGGCACGTCGCCGGCGTGGCCGCCGTAGTGGATCTCGTAGCCCCCTATCGCGACGCCGGAGAGCCGGGTCCACGGCGCGGGCAGGCCGGCCGCGAAGCGGGCCGCTGCGGGCCGGACCGTCTTGCCGGCATCGAAGGTGGTGGTGAGCGGGAGCACGCCGATCCCGGTGGCCGGGCGCTCGACGCCGTGCGGGTCGTCGACGGCGCCGCCGAGCGCCTGCAACCCGCCGCACGTGGCCACGATGCGCACGCCCCGGGCGTGGGCGGCGCGGATCGCGTCGTCGAGGCCCGACGAGCGCCACCACTCGAGGTCGCGGGCCACGAGCTTCGAGCCGGGCAGCACGATCAGCTCGGCGTCGTCGAGCTCGGCCGGGGTCGACGCCCACCGGAAGTCGGCCACGGTCTGCAGCAACCACCACTCGTCCAGGTTCGACGACGCCGGCCCGCGCACGCATCGGACGCGCAGGCCACCCGGCACGGCGCGGGGACGGCGGGCGCCGTCCTCGTCGGGCAGGTGGTGACGCAGCTCGGGGATGACGCCGACGGTGGGGACGCCCGTGCGCTCCTGCAACATCGTGGGCGCCGGCTCCAGCAGCGCCTTGTCGCCCAGGAAGCGGTTGAGCACGAAGCCGCGGATGAGCGCCCGTTCCTCGAGGGGCAGCAGGGCCCACGTGCCGTACAGCGAGGCGAACGCGCCGCCGCGGCCGATGTCCGACACGAGCAGCACGTCGGCGTCGGCGTGCCGGGCCACGCGCATGTTGACGATGTCGTCCGGGGCCAGGTTGATCTCGGCCGGGCTGCCGGCACCCTCGATGACGACGAGGTCGGCGTCGGCGGCGACGCGGTCGTAGGCGGCGGCCACCACGGGCCACAGGTGGGCCGAGCGCCCACGCCACGGCGACTCGGTGAGCGCGCGGTCGACCTGGCCGAGCACCACCACCTGGCTGCGCGTCTCGCCCTCGGGCTTGAGCAGCACCGGGTTGTGGTCGACGCACGGCGTCACCCGCGCCGCGAGCGCCTGCAGGTACTGGGCCGCACCGATCTCACCGCCGACGACCACGCGGGCGTTGTTCGACATGTTCTGCGCCTTGAACGGCGCCACCCGCAGGCCGCGCCGGGCGTAGGCGCGGCACAGCGCCGCGGTCAGCAGGCTCTTGCCCGCCCACGACGAGGTGCCCTGCACCATGATCGCCGGCGTGCCCGCCGCCGGCGCGGCCGTCACGGGCCGACCAGCTCGTCGCGCAGGTCGCGCTTCAAGATCTTGCCGGCCGGGTTGCGCGGCAACGGCTCGGCGCGGAACCAGATCTTCACCGGCACCTTGAACGCGGCGATTCGCTCGGCCACGAACGCCCGCAGCTCCTCCTCCGTGACCGGCGCAGTGGCGTGCACGACGGCGCCGACCTCCTCGCCCAACACCTGGTGCGGGATCCCGATGACGGCCACGTCGCTCACGGCCGGGTGCTCGTAGAGCGCGGCCTCGACCTCGACGCAGTACACGTTCTCCCCGCCGCGGATGATCATGTCCTTGGCGCGGTCGACGATGAACACGAAGCCCTCGTCGTCGATGCGGGCGTTGTCGCCCGTGCGGAACCAGCCGTCGACGCCGAACGCCGCGGCCGTGGCCTCGGGCTTGTTGTCGTAGCCCTTCACGACGTTCGGTCCTTTGATGCACAGCTCGCCCACGTCGTCGGGGCCGAGGTCGTTCCCGTCGGGGTCGACGATCTTCACGTCGCAGACCGCCACGGGCACGCCCACCGAGCCGGGCTTGGCCAGGTAGTCGGCGCCGGCGTTCATCGTCGTCACCGACGACGTCTCGGTGAGCCCGTACCCGTTCGACGGCGTGCGCCCCGGGAACATCGACTCGATGCGCCGCACCAGCTCGGGGGCGGCGGGCGCGCCGCCGTAGGCGACCGAGCGAACCGACGACAGGTCGCGCCGTTCGAAGTCGGGGTGGTCGAGCACCTGCCACACCATGGCGGGCACCCCGCCGAACGTGGTGACGCGCTCGCGTTCGATCAGCTCGAGCGCCCGCCCGGCGTCCCACTTGTACATGATGACGAGCTTGCCGCCGAAGAACAGGTTGGCCACCAGGATCGAGTGGCAGCCCGTGGCGTGGAAGAACGGCACCGACACCAGGTAGGCGTTCTGCCCGCCCGTCTGGCCGGCGGCCTTCTGGGCCTTGGCGCTCAGCTGCGGGTGGTCGGCCGAGCGCGCCGCGGTGCGGGCGGTCGAGTACACGAGCGAGAGCTGGTTCACGCAGATGTTGCGCTGCGTGCCCACCGCGCCCTTGGGTCGCCCGGTCGTGCCCGAGGTGTAGAAGATCGTCGCCTCGTCGTCGGGATCCACGTGCACCTCGGGCTGCTCGACGGCGTCGGGCACGTCGCCCACCACGGCGTCGAACGCCAGCGCGCCACCGGGCAGCGAGGCCCGGTCGTCGCGCGCCACGACGATCGTGCGCAGGTGCGGCAGCGAACCGATCTCGGGGGCGAGCAGGTCGAGCCGCTGGGCGTCGGCGAACAACACGACCGAGCGCGAGTCCTCGAGCCCGTACTGCAGCTCGGGTCCCGTCCACCAGGCGTTCAGTGGCACGACGGTGGCGCCCACCGACGCCGCGGCCCAGAACGCCAGCGACCACTCGGGGAAGTTGCGCATGGCGATGGCCACGCGGTCGCCCGAACGCACACCGAACCGGTCGTGCAGCACGTGGGCCAGGTGGGCGGCCGTGCGGAAGTGACGGTCGAACGTGTACTGCTCGTCCTCGTACACGAGAAAGGTCCGGTCGCCGTACCCGCGGCTCTTGTCGAGGATGGCCCGCAGGCTGGCCGGCGCGTTCTTCCACGTGCGCATGGGCACGCCCCGCACCGTGACGTCCTCCATCTCGAACATCTGCCCCGGGGCGGTGAGGTCGGCGGTGACCTGGGCGATGGAGGGAACGGTCATGGGCGCGAGTCTCGTCCCTGGCGGGCGGGTCGTCACGTCCGTCGTAGAGTCCGACTCATGAGCGACGAGCCGTCACCGTTCGGAACCCTGCTGGAGGAGGCGGCCGAGCTGCAGGGCGACGCCGTGCGCCTCCGCCGCGATCTCCACCTGCAACCCGAGATCGGCCTGCAGCTGCCGCGCACGCAGGACCGCATCCTCGCCGCGCTCGAAGGCCTGCCGCTCGCCGTCCGCACCGGCGAGCAGGTGTCGAGCGTGGTGGCCGTCCTCGAGGGCGCCCGCCCCGGACCGACGATGCTGCTGCGCGGCGACATGGATGCGCTGCCCATGCCCGAGGACACCGGCCTGGGGTTCGCCAGCGAGGTCGACAACGCCATGCACGCCTGCGGCCACGACACCCACGTGGCCATGCTGGCCGGGGCGGCGCGCCTGCTGGCCGACCGCCGCCACCAGCTGGCCGGGCGGGTGCTGTTCATGTTCCAGCCCGGCGAGGAGGGCTTCCACGGGGCGAAGTACATGCTCGAGGAGGGTCTGCTCGACGGCGTGGGCGAGGTGACGGGCGCGTTCGCGCTGCACATCTCGACGGCGTCCTATGCCGGCACGGTGAACCTGCGCGGCGGCACGATCATGGCGTCGTCCGACACGATGCGGATCCGCGTGATCGGCCGCGGCGGCCACGCGTCGGCGCCGCACCACGCGCTCGACCCCATCCCGATCGCCTGCGAGATCGTGCAGGCGCTGCAGCTGATGGTGACCCGCCGCATCGACGTGTTCGACCCGGCCGTGGTGACCGTGGCCCAGATCGTGGCCGGCACCACCTCGAACGTGATCCCCGAGCACGCCGACATCCTCGGCACCGTCCGCGCCGTGTCGGAGCGGACCCGCACCAAGGTGCACGACGCCATCCGCCGCGTCGCCGAGGGCATCGCGGCCGCCCACGACGCGTCGGTGCGCGTCGAGGTGGAGCTCGGCTATCCGGTCACGATCAACGACCAGGGCTACGCCGGCCAGGTGCTCGAGACGGCCCGCCGGCTCATCGGCGACGAGCGCGTGCGCACCATGGCGAACCCGGTGATGGGCGCCGAGGACTTCAGCTACGTGCTCCAGCGAGTGCCGGGCGCCATGGCGTTCCTGGGCGGTTGCCCACCCGAGCTCGACCCGCGCACGGCCGCGCCGAACCACTCGAACCGCGTCGTGTTCGACGAGACCGCCATGCCGACCGGCATCGCGACGTACGCAGCCGTGGCACTGCGGCACCTGGAGGCATCGTGATCACCGACCTGGGCGGCCGCACGGCCGTCATCACCGGCGGCGCGTCGGGCCTGGGCCTGGCCATGGCCCACCGCTTCGGGCGAGACGGCGCCAACGTCGTGATCGCCGACATCGAGCAGGACGCGCTCGACGCCGCCCACGCCGAGCTGACCGCCGCCGGCGTCGACGTCCTGGCCGTGCGCACCGACGTGCGCCACGAGGCCGAGGTGCAGGCGCTGGCCGACGCCGCCGTGGCCCGCTACGGGCGCGTCCACGTGGTGTGCAACAACGCCGGCGTGGTCACCTCGGGCCCGATCGAGGACACCACGCTCGACCAGTGGCGCTGGGTCGTCGACGTGAACCTGTGGGGCGTCGTCCACGGCTGCCGCGCCTTCCTGCCGCTGCTCGCCTCGCACGGCGAGCCCTCGCACATCGTGAACACCGCCTCGATGGCCGGGCTCGACAGCGGGCCGTACATGGCCAGCTACTTCGCCACGAAGTTCGCCGTCGTGGCCCTGACCGAGTCGCTCTGGCACGAGCAGCGCCTGGCCGGGTCGGCCGTGGGCGTGTCGGTGCTGTGCCCCGGCTTCGTCCGCACCCGCATCGCCCAGGCCGAGCGCAACCGGCCCGACGGGGTCGACGGCTGGCTCGGCGGCGCCTCCGACGCGGCGCGCGGCTTCGCCGGCCTCCTCACCGCCGGTGTCGAGTCCGGCATCGAAGCCCCGGAGGTGGCCGACCGCGTGCGCGAGGCCATCGCCACCGACCGCTTCTACGTGCTCACCCACCCTGACCAGGCCCACGTGTCGGTGTCGGCGCGCGCCGCCGCCATCATCGACGGCCACCAGCCCCGCGCCCGCTGGCAGGACGCACTGCGCCCCGCATAGCCCCGGCGCGCCGGCACCCGAGCGGGCTACGGAATCGCGCCGGCTGCCTTGGCGGCGTCGATGCGGTCCCATCCCCAGCCGAGCTCGTCGAGCAGCACCATCTCCGTGTGCTGGCCGAGCTCGGGA
>JANPGL010000846.1:0-1918 GCA_031423915.1 Actinomycetes bacterium
ACGCCATCAACCCCGGACAGCTGGATCTGGCCATCATCGATGCCGTCGGCCACGGCATGCCGGCCGTGCTCATGTCCACCGCGGTCATCAACGGCCTGCGCAACACCCGCCGCGAACGGGGCGGTCTCGTCGAGGCCTACCGGCACGCGGACGAACTGATCTCCCGGCACTTCGGCAACTCCAACTACGTCACCGGTCAGCTCGCATCACTCGATCTGGCCACCGGTGTGCTCACCTGGATCAACGCCGGCCACCTGCTGCCACAGCTCGTACGCAACGGCACCTACGCCGGTGAACTGCAATGCGCGCCGTCCATGCCGATGGGCCTCGGAGGCCCAGTGGTGCAGGTGGCGCACGAGACCCTGCAACGCGGCGACCGGGTGCTGTTCCACACCGACGGCATCTCCGAATCCGTCTCGCCCTCCGGTGGCCGCTTCGGGCTCGACCGCCTCGCCGACTTCCTTATCCGAGCCACCCTCGACGGTCTCCCCGGCCCGGAAACGGTGCGCCGGCTGGCGGCAATGGTGGGAGCCCACGTAGGCCAAGGCCTCAACGACGACGCCACGATGCTCCTGATCGACTACCACGGCGCCGAACACGACCACACAGACCCGACGGACCACGCGTAACACACCTCGTGCCAGACGCGACACCGCCCTCGTTGTCCTCGTGCGCAACGGTCAGCGCAGGACGATCAGCGTCACCCTCACCGCACCGAGACCTGCTTGGCGGCGGGCTCGCCCCGTGCGTGAACGGGCGCGTCGACCGGCGCTGCTCGTGGATTCGCGTTGCCGTACATGGCCGCGAGCGCGACCGCAGACCTGCTCAGCGGATACGTTTCACGTGTCGACGGGGTCGTGGGTCACCGGGATCCGGTTGGCGGCTGGGTCCGACGATGGAACGAAGAGGCGGCGGAGGATGGGGAGCACCGTGGCCAGCGGCGGGTCGACGGAGCGGCGGGAGCGAAACATCATGGCGCAGCAGCGGCGTCGCACAGGTGGGGGCGCCGGGTTGGCCCTCGAAGGTCTGTGCGTCGCGTTGGTGGCCCTGGTGGTGGTGACCTTGCTGTTTGCGTTGTGGCGGGCTCGGTGGGACGAGCCGTTCAACTACGACAGTGACGCCAGCTACTACCTGATGCTGGTCCGGGGGTTGGGGCGGTCAGGTTCGTACCTGACGAACTCGCACCTCGGGTGGCCGATCGGCCAGCATCTCGCCGGGTACCCCGAGGGAGGCGACAACCTGCACTGGCTGATCCTGGCGGCGTTACAGCATGTGACGGGCTCGGCACCGATGACGGTCAACGTGTTCTACGTGGGGTCGTTCGCCACGGTCGCAGCCACTGCCCACGTGGTGTTGCGGGCGCTTGGCGTCAGCCGCCTGCCCGCCGGTGTCGTGGCGCTTCTCTACACGTTCGTCCCCTATCACGCCGCTCGTAACGAGACGCATCTGATGTTGGCCTCGTACGCCAGCGTCCCAGTCGCTGTGTTCCTGGCCATCCGGGTGATGGACCGCCACGACCTGGTGCTCAAATCGGCGAGCAGGCGCGTCGACTGGCGGCGAAGGCGGACATGGCTGTACTTCGCGGCGGCCGCCATGTTGGCGTCGACTGGTTCGTACTACTTCGTGTTCAGCGTGCTGCTGTTCGGTGTCGCGGGCGTAGTGACGTCGCTGACGTACCGATCGTGGCGGCCGTTGTGGACTGCCGGCGTCTTGGGTGGCGCGTCGGCGCTTGTGTATGTCGCCAACCTGACTCCGTCGCTGATCGAGCGGTTCCGTCACCCAGGGGCGTTCGCGGCGGCGACTCGGCCCGTGAACGACAACGAACGGTGGGGCTTGCGGATCGCCCAGCTGTTCCTCCCGCGAGACCATCACCGGCTCGCCCCGCTCGCATCGCTGGCGGCCTCGAGCGCCCGCCGCA
>JANPGL010000847.1:0-5227 GCA_031423915.1 Actinomycetes bacterium
TGCTCGGCTACTCGGGCCTAGCGGAGACCCCACAGGGTCAGGCCGAGGTGCTCACGGGGCTGCTGGCCATGGTGCGCTCCGGCACGCTGCGCGTCCCCACGACGGTGCTGCCGTTGTCGGCCGCCGCCGAGGCGCACCGCCGCATCCTGGCCCGCGAGGTCGAGGGAAAGCTGGTGCTCGACACGCGGGCGTAGCCCTGCTCACGGCACGGCGTCGAACGGCGCGGCGTACCGGAAGACGCCGGCGATCGAGGGTGACCACGCAGCGAGCGTGCGCACCTGGAAGTGCGCACCGGGCGGCTCGATCCCGACCTCGGTCGACGGACGGAAGCCGAAGCGGCCGAGGTCCACCGAATTGCGGGTCGCTAGCGTGCACGCCCATGAAGCGACAGGAGAAGGCCGACCGGATCGGGGCGATGCTCGACGAGCTCTACCCGGACCAGCCGATCCCGCTCGACCATCGCGATCCGTACACGCTGCTGGTGGCCGTGGCCCTGTCGGCGCAGACGACCGACAAGAAGGTCAACCAGGTCACGCCCGCGCTGTTCGCGGTGGCCGACACGCCCGAGAGGATGGCGGCGCTCGGGCCCGAGCGGATCCTCGAGCTGATCCGCGAGGTCGGCCTGGCGCCCACGAAGGCCAGGAACCTGTGGACCGCCGCCAACCAGATCCTCGACGCCGGCGGCGAGGTGCTGCCCGACTGGGCGTTCCTCGAGTCGCTCGCCGGCGTCGGCCACAAGACCGCGAGTGTCGTGATGTCGCAGGCGTTCGCCGTACCGGCGTTCGCGGTCGACACCCACATCCACCGGCTGGCGTCGCGCTGGGGCCTGTCGAACGGCACCACGGTCGAACGCACCGAGTCCGACCTGAAGGCCGCCTTCCCGATCGACACGTGGATCCGTCGGCACCTGCAGATCATCTTCTTCGGCCGCGAGTACTGCCCGGCCCTGCGGCACGACCTGGCCGAGTGCCCGATCTGCTCATGGGCGTCCACCAAGAAGCGTCAGCGCGCCGAGACGCGCTGACGCGTCAGCGGCCGAGGAGCGCGTTGATCGTGTCCATGATGCCCTCGGGCAGGAACAGCTCCTCGGGCGTGGTGTCGGCCTCCGCGAGATCGGCCAGCGCCGTGGCCACCTCGGCCGGGTCGAGCTGATCGGGAAGAATGGCCTGCGTCGTGAACGCGTGCGCTTCTTTGGCCGCGGTGTCGTCGGGCTCGATGAAGGCGACGGCCCCGTTGACCATGCGATCGTTGAACCCCGTGTTGTACGGCCCCGGGTTCACCTTGGTGACGTCGATGCCGTGCGGGGCCAGCTCGGCCCGGAGCGACTTGGTGAGCGCCTCCACCGCGTGCTTCGTCATGCAGTAGGGCGAACCCTGGGCCGAGGCGAACACCCCGGCGATCGACGACACGTTGATGATGCGGCCACCACCGCGGGCCTTCATGCCAGGGATCACGGCCTGCGTCATGGCCACCATGCCGAACACGTTCACCTCGAAGCTGGCCCGCACGCGCTCGAGCGGCATCGTCGCCATGGGGCCCATCACGCCGAGGCCGGCGTTGTTGATGAGCACGTCGACGCCGAGGTCGGCGGCTGCCGCCACGTCGGCGGCGTCGGTCACGTCGAGCTTGCGGACCGTGAGCGCGGGCTGCTCGGCCCGCAACGCCTCTGCCTGGGCCTCGGTCTCGGTCGTGGCGATCACCGTGTGGCCGCGCGCCGCCAGTTCCACGGCTGCCGCCTTGCCGAACCCCGAACCCGCCCCCGTGATCAACACCGTCTTCGTCATGGTGGCGGACGGTAGCGCGCCGCGCCGGCTACATCACCAGTGTCGTGCCGCCGTCGACAGCCCACACCTGGCCGGTCACGTACGACGAGCGCAGGAACGCCAGCACGACCTCGGCGCAGTCCTCGGCGGTGGCCGAGCGCTTCAGCGGCGCCATGCGGGCGATGGCCGCGTGCTGGGCGTCCCACGTCTCGGTCCACGGCGTGGCCACCAGGCCGGGCGCCACGGCGTTGAACCGCACGGGCGCATGGCTCTTGGCCAGCAGCGTGGTCATGTGGTTGAGCGCGGCCTTCGTCATGGCGTAGGCCATCGAGCTGCCCAGCGCCCGCAGACCGGCCATCGACGTGATGGTGACCACGTTGCCGTCGGGGCTCTGCTTCAGGTGCGGGATGGCCGCTTTGGTCAGCCACCACGTGCCGAACACGTTCACCTGGAACGTCTTGGCGAAGATCTCGTCGGTGAGCGCGTCGAGGTCGGTGTGGGGCACGACCGTCGTCCACCCGGCGTTGTTCACCAGGATGTCGAGCCGGCCGTACGCGGCGAGGGTCTGGTCGAGCAGCGCCCGACCCTGGGCCTGGTCGGCGATGTCGGCCTGCACGTACATCGACTCGCCCGGCAGGGCGGCCGACACGGCGCGGCCCGCCTCCACCGACGACGACGAGTTCACGACGACCGTGGCCCCGAGCGCCGAGAGCCGCTGCGCCGTGGCCTCGCCGATGCCGCTCGACGAGCCGGTGACGATGGCGACGCGTCCGTCCAGTTCTCCCATGGCGATCTCCCCCTTCGGCGCCGAGTATGGCGCACCGGGAGCGCCCGGGTTCAGCCCGTGACGGTGAACGTCGACGTGAAGCCGTCGCCCTTCTCGCCGGGCTTGCACACGAGCTTGTACTCGCCGGCCGCCAGCTTGGCGGTAAGGGTACGGGTCACGCCGTCGCCCACGTTCTCGACCTCACCTTTGATCTTGTCGTCGGCGGTCTTCACGTAGAGCTCGCTCGTCTGCCCCGAGCTGTTCTTGAAGTCGAACGCGATGCGACCGGCGGCCACGCTCGCGGCCGACGGCGCGCAGGCGTCCTTGGTGCCGTCGACGGCGACGGTGGCGTCGGCCGCTCCGGCGTTCGAGCCGCAGGCGGCGAGGCCGGCCACGGCCAGCACGGCAAGGGCAGCGAGTGACGGGACGGTACGGCGGGACATGGGGGAGCTCCTCGGATGGTGAAGGTGGTGGTGGGAACGGGTTCCGGTCAACGCGACGCGGCGAGCGACGCCGACGGTGCGGCATCGGCCGCGGTGCGGCGCTGGGGCCGCAGGAAGAGCACCATCACCGGCACCAGGTAGGCGGCCCAGGCGACGAGCTGCAGCCAGGTGGTCCGACCCTGGAAGTTGACGGTGCCCTTGAGCAGGGTTCCGTACCAGCTCGACGGCGGCACCTGCTGGCTGACGTCGAAGGCGATCGAGTTGATGCCGGGCAGGATGTCGGCCTCCTGCAGGTCGTGGATGCCGTAGGCGAGCACGCCGGCGGCCACGACGATCAGGCCGATGCCCGTGTAGCGGAAGAACTTGGCCAGGTTGAGCTTCACGGACCGCCGATAGATCAGGTACCCGATGACCACGGCGGTGACGAGGCCGAGCACCGCACCGACGGGCGCCGAGGCCGAGTCGGCGCTCTGGATGGTGGGCCACAGGAAGAGCGCGGTCTCCAGGCCCTCCCGGCCGACGGCGATGAGCGAGGCCACCGCCAGCGCTCCGGCGCCCATGTTGAGGGCGGTCTCGATCTTGCCGTGGAGTTCGTCGCGCAGGGCGTGCGACGTGGAGCGCATCCAGAACACCATCCACGTCACGAAGGCCACGGCGATGATCGACATGACGCCGCCAAAGGTCTCCTGGGCGGTGAACGACAGCGAGCGCGACGTGAACGTGAGCAGTGCGCCGACGCCGAGGCTGATGGCGATGGCGACGGCGACGCCGACCCAGACGGCGACCAGCCGGTCGCGGCGATCGCTGCGCACCAGGTACGCGACGATGATGCCGACGACGAGGGCGGCCTCCAGCCCTTCACGGAGTCCTATCAGGAAGTTCGAGAACATCGGGTGCTCGATTCGTACCGGGGCAGGCGTCCCACCCGCATGATGTTAGGTAACCCTAACGCCCCTCGCTCCGTCAAGCGCGCGGTGCCGTTCCCACCATCAAGATCCGCTTGAACGGGTACAGGTAGGGCCGCCGGTCACCCAGTCGGGCGACGAGCTCGGCCTCGTAGCGGGCGAGGTAGTGCTCGTAGACGTCGGGCGGCAGCGCCCGCTTGAACCGCGTGAGCGACGTGCCCTTCACCCACTCGACCACATCGGCCGACGAGCCCAACTCGTGCAGGTAGACCTGCAACCGAACGTGGACGTGCTCCAGCCCGAGGCCGTGCAGGAGCTCGGCGTAGCGCTCGGGAGCGAGCACGTTGCGGGCCACCGTGTCGGGCGGCGGCGCCCCGCCGGGGAAGGCCGAACGGAACGGTTCGGTGGCCGCCACCTCGGCCGCCACGACGTGCGACAGGTGATCGGCGTTGGCCGGCACCTGCACGGCCAGCTGCCCACCCGGCCGCAGGGACGCCGTCCAACGGGCCAGGACGGCCGGGTGGTCGGGCACCCACTGGAGCGAGGCGTTGGCCACGACGATGTCCCAGGCGCCGGGCTGCTCGAACGCGGCCAGGTCGCGGGCCTCGATGCGGAGCGGGCCGACGGCGCGCGTGCGGGCTTCGGCGAGCATCGCCTCGTCGTGGTCGATGCCGAGACCCTCGACCGCACCGACGCGCTCGAGCAACGCCGCGGTGAGCTCGGCCGTACCGCAACCGAGGTCGATGACCCGGGGCGCCCGAACCGGTCGGAGCAGCGCGGCGAGGTCCCAGAACGGCTGGGCCCGCTCGCTCTTGAAGCGCTCGTACTGACCCGGGTCCCAACTCGTCGCAGCCATACTTGTATTGTACTTGTCTACATCGGTGGCGGCAACGGTCCGTCCTTGACCGCACCCGGTTACTCCCCAGTAAGTTTCCGACATGGAGAAGATCCTCGAGGCGATCCTGGCGGGCGCGAGCGGGGAGGACCTGGCGGCCCTCCCGATCCCGGACCACTACCGCGCCGCCTACGTGCGCCGCGAGGACACCGGCATGTTCGAGGGCATCGCATCGGCCGACAAGGACCCCACCAAGAGCCTGCGCGTGGGCGACGTGGCCACGCCGGAGCTGGCCCCCGACGAGGTCTACGTCGCCGTCATGGCGAGCTCGATCAACTTCAACACGGTGTGGACCTCGATCTTCGAGCCGATGCCCACGTTCGGCTTCCTCGACCGCATGGCCCGGGAGTCGGTGTGGGCGAAGCGGCACGCGCGCGACGAGCACATCGTGGGCTCCGACGGGTCCGGCGTCGTGCTGCGCGTCGGGTCGGCGGTGCGCAACTGGAAGCCCGGCG
>JANPGL010000848.1:0-5669 GCA_031423915.1 Actinomycetes bacterium
ACGATCGTGGGCTTGGTGATCTGGCGGGTGATCACCTCGCTCGCCGCCACCTCGTGGCCGAGCGGGTCGTCCATCGTCGACAGCAGCTTGTGGAAGCGCCAGTACGAGCCCATGTGGAGCGACACGTAGTCGACGAGCGGCTCGACGATGCGGGCGATCTCGGCGTTGTCCTGCGGCATGAGCCCGCCGGGGATGTACTCCTCGTTGGGGAGGCGGATGCCGACGCAGAAGTCGACGCCCACCTCGGCGCGGATGGCATGCAGGATCTCCATCAGGAAGCGCATGCGGTTCTCGAGCGACCCGCCGTACTCGTCGGTGCGGATGTTGTTGGCCGGCGACAGGAACTGCTCGATCAGGTACCCGCTCGACGCGTGCACGTCGACGCCGTCGAGCCCGCCGTCGCGGCATCGTCGCGCCGCTGAGGCGAACGACACCACCACCTCGTCGATCTGTGCCTTGGTCATCTCGTGGGGGATGCCCCCGATCATCGGGTTGGGGATGGCGCTGGCCGACCACTGGGTGGCGGCCTTGCGCGGCCGGGTGGCGGCACCCGGGTGGTAGATCTGCTGGAGCAGCTTCATGTCGTAGGGCTTCATGCGCTCGCTGATCGACCGGTAGAACGGGATGCAGTCGTCGCTGTACAGCGGCAGCGCGCTCGGCGCGTTCCGGTGGACCCCGGTGGCTTCGAGGGTGCTCATGCCCACCCCGCCGGCGGCACGGGCCTCGTGGTAGGCGATCAGGGGGTCGCCCGTGAGCAACGTCCCGTGCGCGGACCGCACGATGCGGTTCTTGATGGAGATCGGCCCCACCTGGATGGGCTCGAACAGGTTGTCGTAGGCCACGGCGGGACCTCCCCCTCGGTCGACTCCTGTTCTAGCCGCGCGTCCGGCCGGCTGTGCTAGACGATGCAGTGAGGGGGAGGTACGGACATGGACCTGTCGGGGAAGGTCGCGCTCGTCACGGGCGGCGGCAACGGGATCGGGGCGGCCACGGTGCGGGCGCTGGCCGGCGCGGGCGCGCGAGTGGTGGTGGCCGACATCGACGCCGCCGGCGCGGCGGGCGTGGCAGCCGAGGTGGACGGCCGAGCCATCGCGCTCGATGTCACGTCGGAGGACGCGTGGGCTGCGGCGGTGGCCGACGTGCTCGCCACCGAGGGCCGGCTCGATGTCGCCCATCTCAACGCCGGGATCATGACCCGCCCCCGCGGCGCCCGCTTCGACGACGACGTCATGCCGTGGCTGACGCTCGACGCGTACCGGCGGCTGATGGGCGTCAACGTCGAGGGCGTCATCCTCGGCACGCTGGCCTGCGCCCGGGCCATGGCCGACGGCGGCGACATCGTCGTCACGGCGTCGATCGCGGGGATGGTGGCCATGGGCACCGACCCGTACTACGCGCTGTCGAAGGCGGCGGCCGCCAGCTGGGTCCGCAGCATGGGTCCGGTGCTGGCCGAGGCCGGCGTGCGCATCAGCGCAGTGTGCCCCGGCGGCATCGACACGGCGATCGTGCCGGCCGACCTGCGCGCCACCCGACCCGACGCGTTCTCGCCACCGTCGTACATCGCCGGGGCCGTGCTCCACGCCATCGAGGCGGCACGACCGGGAACGGTGTGGGTGGCCTACACCCAGGGGCAGGCCCCGTGGGCGTACGAATGGCCCGCCATCCACGACGGCGGGCCCGGCGTCTGACGCGCACGCCCCGGTCGACGTCACCTCACGGGCAAAGCGCGGCGATGCGCGCCTGCACGAACGCCTCGAGCTCGGCCACGGACAGGCCGTTCCCGCGGGCCACCGCCAGCTCGTAGTGGTCGGCGCCGAGCGTGGCGAGCAACCCCTGGGCGGCGGCCGCCTCGTCGAGCGCGCTGCGGGGCTCGTACGGGCGAGCGGAGGTGGCGCCCGCGGCCTGGAGCGCCCCGTGGAGGACGGCGGCGGCGTGGTGGTCGCCGAGCTGGACCAGGAGTCCGAACACCCGGCGCAGCGACAGGTGCAGGTTGGCCCAGTCGCCGCCCCGGTGCCACGTCTCGATGACCACGCCGGCCTTGGCCAGCGCCGTCCGCACGTCGCCGCGTCGCGCCTCCAGCCACCACACCTCGGTCTGGGCGAACGCCTCGATCCACCGGTTTCCGGCGGTGCCGGCCACCTCCGCCGACTCGCGCAGGAGGCGCAGGCTCTCGTCGGGCTCCGTGCCTTCGAGTGCGAGCCCGAGTGCGTACGCCGCTTGCGCCCGGGCGGTGGGTGAGCCGCTGGCGCTCGCCGCGGCCAGCGCCTCGCCGGCCAGCACGGCGCCGCGAACCGTACGTCCCACGCTGGTCTCGGCCACCGAGCGCATGTACAGCGCGTGGGCCAGGCGAGCCGGTGAGCCCCGCCGGGCCGACACCACCATCTGGTCCATCCACACGACCGCCTCGTCGGTACTGCCCAGGTAGAACAACGCGTTGCCCAGCGACCGTTCGGCCAACCCGCTCGAATCGTGCGCGTCGTGGTGCTCGGCGACGGCGCGACGGCCCACCTCGACGCTCGCGGCCAGCTCGCCGCGGACGTAGTGCCCGTAGCTCACGATGGCCAGGACGACGGCGTACCGGGGGTGGCCGGGGGCACCGGGCAGCTCGACGGCCTGGACCGCCCACGCCGCCAGCTCGTAGCGGATGTGTCGGAACGCGTACTCGCGCAGCCCGGCCACCAGGCGCAGGGCGGCGTCCGGGTTCCCCGTGCGACACGCTCGTCCGAACGCCACGCGGAAGTCGTCGAAGTCGCCGTCGATGCGCCGTGACCAGGTCGCCTCGCACGGACCCGTCAACCCGACGCTCGCCTCCTGGGCCCTCGTCGTGTACCAGCGCAGGTGGGCGTCGAGCACCAGCTCCGGAGGCTCGAGGCCGGCCAGCTGCTCCCGCGCGTACTCCCGCAGGGTCTCGAGCAGCTGGTACCGCGAGCCGTCGGTGCTGACGCGCTGCACCATCGACTTGTCGACCAGCGACGCCAGCCGGCCGACGACGTCGAGGTCGCCGCCGCAGACCGCCTCGACCGAGGGCAGGTCGAAGCTCCCGGAGAAGGCCGAGAGGCGGGCGAACAGCCGCTGCTCGTCGTCGTTCAGGTGGGAGTACGACCAGTCGATCGTGTCGCGCAACGTCCGGTGACGGGGGTCGGCCGAGCGCATGCTGGCGCCCAGCACCGCGGCGGGACCGACCAGGCGTTGCAGGATCGTCTCCGGATCGAGCGAACGGAACCGGGCCGCCACGAGCTCGACGGCCAGAGGGAGCCCGTCGAGCCGCCGACAGATCTCTCCGAGCACGAGGGCGTTGGCGTCCGTGACCTCGAAGCCCGGCACGCTGGCGGCCACGCGGTCGACGAGCAGTTGCACCGCCTCGGCGGCGGCGATCTCCTCGGGATCGTCCGTTCCGGCGGCGGTTACGGTGAGCGGTGCGACGGGCAGCACCACTTCGCTCGGCAGGCCGAGCGGCTCGCGCGAGGTCGCGAGCACGCGGACGTGCGGACAGCGGGCCCGCACCCGGTCGATGAAGGGAACGAGCGCGTCGAGGAGGTGCTCGCAGTTGTCGAACACGACGAGCTGGCGGCGCTCTGCCAACGCAGCGACGAGCGCATCCTCCATGGTCAGGTTCAGGCGCGGCTGCACGTCGAGCGCGGTGGCCATGGCGTCGGGCAGCGCGGCGTCGTCGCGCACGGACGCCAGCTCCACGAACGCCGGCGCCTCGTCGAGGTCATCGAGCGTGGCCGCGATCCGACGCGCCAGGCGCGTCTTGCCGACACCTCCGGGGCCCACGAGCGTGACGAGCGACGACTCGAGCACCGCCTCGCGGATGCGAGCCAGCTCGGCGGCACGTCCGACCAGCCGCGTCGGCTCCACCGCAGGGGGGCGACGACGGCCCACCGGCACGAAGGCGGCGATGGCAGGGTCGCCCGCCAGCACCTGGCGCTCGGTCAAGGCGAATGCGGGCGACGGATCGAGGCCCATCCCGTCCCGCAGCAGGCTGCGGAACTCCTCGGCTCGGCGCAGCGCCTCGACGTGGCGACCCTCCCGGTAGAGCGCGACGAGCCGTTGGCGCTGGAACCGCTCACGCAACGGGTGCGCGTCGGCGAACCCTTGGAGATCCCCCACCAGCGCGCCGTCCCCACCCAGCCCGAGGCGGTGCTCGATCCAGTCCTCGGTGACGGTCAGGCGCAGTTCGTCCAGACGGAGCGCCTCCGATCGCACCCAGGGGTTGTCGGCCAACTCGCCGAAGGCCGCACCGCGCCACCAGCCGAGTGCAGCGCGCAGGGCCGCCTCGGCATCGGCCGAGTGCGCGCCTTCGGCCTCGGTGCGCCGGGACTCGAAGTGGTCCAGGTCGAGCCCACCCGGCGGCAGGTCGAGTCGGTAGCCGCGGTCGAGCGCCACCAGTTCGCCTCCCGATCCGACCGAGCGCCGCACCCGCGAGACGTGGCTCTGCAACGTCGCCAGGGCGGCGACCGGCTGGTCGTCGCCCCACAGCGCGTCGCACAGGCGGTCGGTCGACACCACCGTGCCGCGATGGGCGGCGAGCACGGCGAGCACCAGGCGCGGCTTCGGTCCGAGCGCGACGCCGGGCCCGCCGTCGCGGTCGACCACCACTGGTCCGAGGATCCGGACGATCGTGCCCACCACCCGATCATGACGCACGGGCTTGCGGTTCGCTGCAAGCCCCGCCCGGCCGCCTGCAGCCGGGCCACCGACGGACCACAAGGGGTCTCCGTCATGGTGTCATCACCAACGACACAAGGAGCACGAACATGCCGTTCGTCAACGTCAAGCTCATCAAGGGCGTCTTCAGCCCCGACCAGAAGAAGGAGATGATCGGGAAGCTGACCGAGACCATGGTCGGCATCGAGGGCGAGGCCATGCGCCAGGTCACGTGGGTCGCCATCGAGGAGGTCGAGAGCGGCGACTGGGGCATCGGCGGCCACTGCCTGACCACCCAGGACGTCAAGGACCTGCAGGCAGGCCGAGGATGAGGCGCCCCACCCCCCATCGCACCCTGCGCCGGGTGATGTCCGTCGCGGCGCTCGTCGGCGTCGCGCTGCTCGGCGTGACCGCACGACCCGCCCTGGGAGACGCGGGCGCCGGCCCGGTGACGGCATCCGGCCACGACCACCACGTCGCCCACGGCGACGGCCTCACGTGGGGGCCGGCACCCGCCGTGTTCCCGCCCGGGGCGCAGATGGCGGTGCTGCAGGGTGACCCGAGTCGCGCCGGCGAGATCTTCACGGTCCGCCTCCGGTTCCCGAACGGGTACGTGATCCCGCCGCACACCCATCCGACGGACGAGCACGTCACCGTGATCAAGGGTCGGTTCCAGGTGGGCCTGGGGGATGACTTCGATCCCCACGCCTTCCTCCCGACGCTGGGCCAGGGCGACTTCATCACCGCACCCGCGCACGCCAGCCACTTCGCCCGTGCCCGCGGACGCACGGAGGTCCAGGTCCACGCCATCGGACCGTTCCAGTTGGACTACGTCCACCCCGAGGACCTGCCGCCTGCGGCTCGGTAGTTCCGGAACACCGTCGTGCCGGTCTCGCCTCGTGCGGGACCGGCACTGACGCAGGTCGACGACCCGTTGACAGATCGTCCGACGATGGTCGATCATTCGACACATGTCGGACGATCTGGACTACGACCTTCCCGACGAGGTCGTGGCGGAC
>JANPGL010000849.1:0-2991 GCA_031423915.1 Actinomycetes bacterium
CGACGATGCCGATCGCGGTCCACGCCGGCGACGGCGGGTGGGCCGGCAGCGCCCGGTCCTTGGCCTTCATGAACGAGCGCAGGTGCTGCTGCAGCCCGACGTGGAACGACGTGAGCTCGGCCACGTCGGCCAGCGAGGCGCCGCTCGCTGCCACCGTGGCGGCCAGATTGGCGAAGGCCTGGTCGAACTGGGCGTCGGGGTCGTCCGAGACCGATCCGTCGGTGCCGGTGCCGATCACGCCCGACACATGGATGGTCTCGCCCAGCCGGACGGCGGGGGCGAAGTGGAGCTTGTCGTAGGCGCGCTCGGCGCCAGACGGGACGATGGGCTGCCAACCGGGCACGGGTGCCTCCTGGGTCGTCGGGTGGGGGCAGCCTCCCACGTCGCGGACCGGCCGTTTCCCGAGTGGTTGGATCACGTCTGTTGGAGTGTCGACGCACCGCGGGTCGAGCCGCCGTAGGTTCGCTCGTGACGGGGTGAGCGGGCGCGCCGACGAGCGGGCGACCGCTACTCCGGTCTCGCCGGTCGCCGCGGCCGGGTGATGCCATCGAGCACCCGCGAGCCGATCTCCCGCTCCAGTTGGGAGACTCCGGTCAATTGCACGACGAGGTGCGCGCGCACCGTGTGCAGGGAGCCGTCCGCCGGTGTGTCGTCGGCGTCGATCGAGACGTCGAGGATCTCCACGCTGGAGATGTCGACGTAGACGCGGCTGGGACCAAGCGCCGAGGTCGCATCGGCAGCGGTGTCGGTCGCCCTGCTGCGCTCCAGGATCCAGCCGATCCACGCTTCGGGCGATGCGCCGGGAAACGTGGCCTCGGCGCCTGACTCGTTGTGATAGAGCCGCGTCTCGGACCGCATGCGGCCCGCGTCGTCCACGACCTGGTCGACGAAGACGGAGAACCCCGCTCGTTGCCGACGGCCGGCCGGGCTCGATCCGCCGCTGCTGCCGTGCGCACCTGGTTGCCGGTCTTCGGCGGGCTGTTCCACGGAGCGACCTCCTCTCGATCGCAGCCTGGTTCGCGTCGGGGCGGTGCCGATGCTGGGGCCATACGGCACCGGCACCGGCACCGCCGCCGGGTCGGCTGCTACTTCGCCGGCGCGGGGTGGACGGCGATCTCCAGCGAGTCGCAGTGGCCCCAGATGAGGCCAGGCTCGCCGCAGGCGTTCAGGGAGCCCACCGTCACGCAGATCCGGTAGACGCGTCCGCATCGGTTCGGGAAGCCTGCGTCATCCCACGTGCCCGGGGGCAACGGGAAGCAGAAGTGGTACGTCCCGTCGCCGCACGGATCGAGTGGCAGCGTCAGGTGGTCGAACTCGCGGTCGGGGGCGGGGCCGCAGGTGTCGACGTCCACGTCCACGCACAGCGATCCGCAGTACTGCTTGCGCTCGGGGCTCGGCAGCTCGACGTCCACGTGCACGTAGTACGTCTGGTTCGACGTGATGATGTCGATCGCGTTCGGTTCCGGTTCCTCGATCTCCTTGCTCTCCGACACCCAGTAGCGGATGTCGACGGTGCCGGGGAGGCTGCGCTTGTAGATCGCCATGCTGCAGTATCCGGGCTTGTCCTTGGTGGGCAGATCGGCCATGTGTCTCATCCCTCTTTCGGGCGATGCGGGTCGCATCGGATTGGTGGGTCGCCGCCCACGTTGGCGGTTGCGCCTCACGTGGGACCCACGTCCTGCTCAGCGTCCGCGAACCGCCAGCCCACGAGCGTGCGCTGAGCGCGTGTTGAGATGCGCCTGAGCGCCGTTCGTGATCCTCGGTGGCGTGAGCACGCGAACGACACATCCCCTGGCTGCTGGCGCGGCACCCGCGGCCGACGCCTCGATGAGGTACGGGCTGGCGGCGCTCGCCGTGTGGCGCGTCGCGCACCTCGTCGTCGACGAGGACGGGCCGTGGGCGGTGATCGCCCGGCTGCGGGCGCGACTCGGCGACGGCGTGCTCGGTCAACTGGTCGACTGCTTTGCCTGTACGAGCATCTGGGTGGCCGCACCAGCGGCTGCCGTCGTCGGCGCTCGGCGGCGGCGGGATCTCCCGCTCGTGTGGCTGGCGCTCTCCGGTGCGGCGTGCCTGCTCGAGCACGTCACCGAGCGGTCTGATGTCGCCACGGTCACGTGGCCCGACGCCGAGGAGGCACACGATGGGATGCTGTGATCAGCGACGCCAGGCCGCCGCGTTGCCGGCGGGCGACGCGGCTCCGCGGGTCGGAGCGACATCGAGGGCCGATGCGTCGGCCGACCGCAAGGCCCGCGTTCGCTATGTCGGGCGCGGTCCGGTGGCCGTGCGCGGCGCGGTGACCGCGCGCTCGTACCGCTTCGACGATGCGCATGCAATCCAGCTGATCGATCTGCGCGACCTCCCGAGCATCGTCCGCACGGGCCTGTTCCATCGCGTGTGACGCGCCCCTCGCGCCTGCCCGTCCGTTCACCAGGTCGGAGCGCGACCGTGCCCGGGCTCGTCGTTGGTGAGCGCGTCGTGCAAGTCGATGGTCTCCGTGGTCGGCCGGACGCCCAGGAGTCGTTCCATGTCCTCGACGCAGGCGAGGAACTGTCGGTTCATGAGCCCGCGGTTGCCGAGCGCGGCGTAGCACTGCATCGCCCGGCGGTGCGCCGTCTCGTCGCAGGGATCGAGGCCCAGGACGCGATGGCTGAGCATCAGCGCGTCCTCGACGCGACCGGCGTCCGACCACAGGCCCGCCAGGCGGTCGGCGGTCTCGAGGTAGAGCGAACGCAGGTGGCGGCGCCGTGTCAGCGTCCACTCGTCGTAGGGCAGGTCGTCGAGGAAGACCCCCCGGTACAGCCCCACCGCGGCCTCGTAGAGCTGCGCAGCGAGTTCGGGCCTGCCCTCGGCATCGGCTCGCCGGCCGTCTGCGGCCGTGGTCTCGAGCTCGTCGGCGTCACACCACACGGTGATCGAGGGGTCGGTCGAGTAGCCCTCGTGCTCGTAGGCGACGTACTGCCGATCGTGCGCGTCCGGGTCGCGCAGTGCCCG
>JANPGL010000850.1:0-14422 GCA_031423915.1 Actinomycetes bacterium
CACCGCGGGCCGGGGCATCGTGCGCTCGATCGATGAGCGCCTGGCATTGGTGGGCGGGCGCGCCGAGCTGGTCAGCGCGCCCGGCGAAGGGACGGAGGTCCGACTGTGGGCGACGTGACACCGGTGCGGCTCGTGCTGGCCGACGACCATCCGCTGGTCCGCTCGGGCCTGCGCGCCGAGCTGGGCGAGCGCTTCGTCGTGGTGGGAGAGGCCGACGACGCCGAGGGCGCCATCGACGTGGTGGCGGCGCGCCGCCCCGACCTCGTCGTGTGCGACCTCCACATGCCACGCGGCGGCGGCCTCGCCGTGGTGAAGGCGTGCGCGCCGGTGGCGCCGATCGTGATCCTGACCGTCAGCGAGGACGAGCGTGACCTGCTCGACGCCGTGGCCGCCGGCGCGGCGGGCTACCTGCTGAAGTCGACCCCGGTCGACGAGCTGAGCGACGCGTTCGTGCGGGCCGCAGCCGGCGAGCCGGTGTTCAGCCCGTCGCTCGCCGCGCTGGTGCTCGGGGAGTTCCGCCGCCTGGCCCGCCAGGCCGGGGCCAGCCCGCTGTCGGAGCGCGAGCGCGAGGTGCTGCAGCTGGTGGCGCGCGGCCACAGCTACGGCGAGATCGGACGCGAGCTGACGATCTCGGCGAAGACCGCCGAGAACCATGTGCGAAACATCCTGGGCAAGCTCCACCTGTCGCGTCGCGCCGACCTCGTCCGCTACGCGGTCGAGCACGGCATC
The DNA here is from genome assembly GCA_031423915.1 of Actinomycetes bacterium. Classification (GTDB taxonomy): domain Bacteria; phylum Actinomycetota; class Acidimicrobiia; order Acidimicrobiales; family Ilumatobacteraceae; genus JANMAT01. The sequence continues at coordinate 730 of JANPGL010000850.1, forward strand.
GACTGAGCGCCCCTGGGGGCCTCCCCAGGGCGCCCTGGGGACTTCAGCCGATGGTGCGTCGTCGCGGGCCGGCGCACGCTGGAGCCATGACACCGACCTTCACGCCGTGGCCGCCGCCCAGCTCGCCCCGTGTCGCACCGCCCACGGGACCACGCCCCGACCAGGCTGGCGACGAACGGCGGGTGCCCGCCGCGGCATGGGTCGCCGCCGTCGGTGCCTCGCTCGTGCTGGCCGCGGCGGCGGTGCTCGTCGTCGGCAGCTGGAACGACATCCGACCCGAGATCAAGCTCGCCGGCCTCGTCGCCGTGAACGCGGTGGCGGCCGCGGCGGCGATCGCGCTGCGGCCGTTCCTGCCCGTCGTCAGCCGGACCCTGGCCCATCTGGCCGCGGCGATGGCGGTGCCGTCGGGCGTCGCCGTGCTCGCCGCCGCCGGCCGGCCCTGGCCCGAGGCGGTGCTTGCGGGCGGTGCCGCCGGCGTGACGGCGTGCTTGTTCCAGTCGCGCCGGTGGGCGGCACCGCTCCTCGTGCCGGCGGCCGAAGCCGCGGGCGTGTTCGGCCTGGCCGGCGTGGCGACGCTGACCCACGCCCCGCTCGGCCTGCTCGTGGCGGGGGTCGCGTTGGCGTTGCTGGCCGTCCGCCACGAGGCCGGCGCGGTCCGGCTGGTGGCGCTGGCGCCCGCGGTCCCGCTGCTGGCCGTCCTCGGCGCCTTCGGCGTCGGATCCGGCACCGCCGTGCGCCTGGGTGCCCGCGGCGGCGTCCTGGGATGGGCGGCCCCCGTGGCTGGTCTCGTCGCGGCCGCCACGTTGGCGCTCGTGGCCCGTCGGCGCCACGTCACGTCGCTGACGGTGGCGTCGCTGCTGGCCGCCGTGGCGGGCGTGGCCACCGGGTTGGTCGAGCTGCGGCCGCGTGGTGTCGTGCTGTTCGGCCTGGCGGGCGCCGCGCTCGTGGTGGTCGCCGCGCTGGACGAGCGGGCCGAGGGCGAGTGGGCACCGCTGCTGCGGGTGCTCGGCGTCGCCGGCCGTTGGGTGGTGCTGTCCGCCGCCGCCGTGGGCATGGTCGTTGCGGTGGATGCCCGATCCTCGGGGACCCGTGACGGTGCGCTCGGCTTGGCCCTGGCGGCCTGGGCGGCCGCCGCCGCGGCGTTCGTCTTCGCCCCCAGCAGGCCCGGGCGCGATGCCACGGTGCCGCCTGCTCCGGTGCTCCGCGTCGTCACCGCGCTCGCCCTGGCCGGAAGCGCGTCGGCGTTCGCCGGCGGTTCGCTCGCCGGCCTGGCGGCCGTGGCGGTGGCGGCGGTGGCCATCGGGCTCCTGGCCCGGCCGGCGGATCTCGAGCGGGTCGCCGTGGCGGCGTGCTTCGTGCCGCTGGCGTGGGCCGCGTCGCCCGACAGTGCGGGCGCCTGGGCGGCGCTGGCCGTCGTCGCTGTCGGCGCGGCCGGTCTCGTCGCCACCGTCCGCGGACCGGCGACGTCGTCCGTCGCCTCGCTCACGGTGGCGAGCGTGGCCGTGTGGGCCGGGCTGTCGGTTGCGCCCGTGTGGCCGTCGTCGGCGTGGGCACCGGTCGTGGGCATGGCGCTGGGCACGGGCGTGCTCGCGGTCGGGCGCCGCTGGCTGCTGGCCGCCGCGGCGGTGCCGTGGGTGGCGCTGGCGGTGATGGGGGCGCTCGACGTGACGCCGGCGGCGATGGCCGTCGGGGCGCTCGTGATGGCGGTGGCGCTGACGGGCGCCGCCTTGGTCAGCGAGCGTCCCGGCCCGGTCGACGTAGCGGCGGTGTCGACGGCGGTCGTGGCCCTCGCGGCTTCGGCCGGGTACCCGGGCGGCGCGCTCACCTCTGCGGCCGGCGTGGTGATCGGCGCGCAGGGTTGGCTGTACGGCGCCCTGCGGCGGCAGCGCAACCTGTCGGTCGCCGGCCGCATCGTGCTCGCCGTGTCGCTGCTCACGGTGCCCTCCACGACGGGTCTGGCTCAGGACGTCGTCGACGCGCTGCGACCGCTCGGGATCGACCGGCTGGACGTCGCGGTGGGTGTCGTCTCGCTGGCGCTGCTGTCGGGCGGCTGGTGGCTGCGGCGCTCGGGTCGTGCGGGGCCGCTCGGCAGCTGGCCGGCGTACGGGCCCGGGCTCCTGCTCGCCGGGCTGCACCTGCTGAGCAGCCAGTCCGCCACCGGTCAGGTGGGTCGCGCCGCGGTGGCGATCGCCATCGGGGTCGTGGCGGTGGCGGTCGGCGGGCTCCGGCGGCTCGGGGCGCCGCTCGTGCTCGGCACGCTGCTGATCGCCGCCTCCTCGGTGCTCGCCGGCGGTGCGCAGCTGGCCGAGCTCCCCGTGTGGATCTGGCTGGCGGTGGGAGGCGTCGGCCTGCTGCTCGTGGCGGTGCTCATCGAACGCGGCGGGCCGAAGGCCGGACCGGCCGGGCCGGGCGAGCGCCTCCGGACCGTGTGGCACCGGTTCGACTGATGACCGGCCGACGTCACCGTGATCGGCTCAGGCCTTGCGGCGGACCGCCGGGTGGGGGAGCACCTTCGGCTTGTCGACGCGCTTGCGCAGCTGGCGCGCCAGCAGCCGGTACACCTCGGCGCCGGTGAGCTCGGTGATCTCGTCGCGCAGGTACTCGAAGGTGCGCTTCTTCCCCACGAACGCGGCCGAGTCGTCGGTGCACCACCAGTGGAACTCGAAGCCGCCGTCGCCCCAGTCGCGCCGCTTCCACTCGCGCAGCGTCGACGTGATGTGGCCGTGGTCGTCGGTGTGCTCCTGGAGGCGCAGCGGGAGCTGCCAGCACACGTCGGGCTTCCAGTCCAGCGGACGCTCGCCGGCGGCCAGCGCGGCCGAGTGGAGCGAGCAGCCGATGCCCCCGGCGAACCCCGGGCGGTTCAGGAAGATGCACGCTTCCTCGTGGACGCGGGTGGTCAGCGTGCCGTCGTCGTCGGCCGCGTGCCAGCCGTTCGCCGTGCCCTCGGCGTGGAACTGCCACTGCTCGGGCGTGAGCCGGTCGACGTACGGAGCGATCGAGTCGCGGTCGTCGGCGTCGATGAAGTGGGCGCCGTAGCTGCAGCACCCCTCCTGCAGCTCCGCGGCGGGACCGGTGAGGATGCCCTGACAGCCGGCGCCGAAGATGCACGACCAGTTCGACAGCAGGAACGTGACGTCGAACACCCAGGTGCGGTCCTCGACCGGGTCGTCGAAGCTGAGGTACTCGTGGAGGTCTTCGGGCTTCGCCGGCATGAGCGTCGAGACTACGGTGCCGAGCATGGTCGATGCCGGGTTGGTCGCCGAGCTTGCTGCGGTGCTGTCGCCCGATCGCGTGCGCATCGGCGCCACCGAGCTGGCGCTGTACCGGCGCGACGCGTCGACCATCGAGGGCGACGCCGGCGTCGTGTGCTTCCCGTTGACGACCGAGGAGGTGGCAGCCGTGGTCCGCATCGCCCACCGCCGCCGTGTCCCGTTCGTGGCCCGCGGTTCCGGCACCGGCCTGGCCGGCGGCGCCACGCCGCTCGACGGCGCCCTCGTGGTCGTCACCACCAAGATGAACCGGGTGCTCTCGGTCGATGTCGACGAGCGGCGGGCATGGGTGGAACCCGGCGTGCTGAACCTCGACCTGAGCCGACACGGTGCGGCCTACGGGCTCCACTTCGCACCCGACCCGTCGAGCCAGCAGAGCTGCTCGATCGGGGGCAACGTGGCCAACAACTCGGGCGGGCCCCACTGCCTGGCCGAGGGCGTCACCTCGATGCACGTGCTCGCCGTCGAGGTGGTGCTGCCCGACGGCACGGTCACGATGCTCGGCGATCCCGACGGCGAGTGGGACGGGTACGACCTGCGCGGCGCGTTCGTGGGCAGCGAGGGCATGTTCGGCATCGCCACCAAGGTGTGCGTGCGCCTCACGCCCAACCCGCCCGACGTACGCACGCTGCTGTTCGACTACACGGACGTGGCTGCGGGCGCCGCCACGGTGTCGGCCATCATCGCCGCCGGCATCGTGCCGGCCGCGCTCGAGATGATGGACGCCAACTGCATCCAGGCCGTCGAGGCCTACGTGCACGCCGGCTTCCCGCTCGACGCCGCCGCCGTGCTGCTCGTCGAGGTCGACGGGCTGCCCCACGGCGTGGCCGCCGACACCGAACGCATCGTCGAGATCGGGATGGCCCACGGCGCCCGCACGGCCCGGGTGGCCCAGAACGACGAGGAGCGGGCCCTCATCTGGAAGGGTCGCAAGACGGCGTTCGGCGCGGTCGCCCGCATCAAGCCGAACTACTACCTGCACGACACCGTGGTCCCCCGGCACCGCCTCGTCGAGGTGCTGACCCAGGTGTACGAGATCGCGGCGCGTCACGAGCTGATCGTGCTCAACGTGTTCCACGCCGGCGACGGCAACCTGCACCCGCTGCTCGTGTTCGACAAGCGCGAACCGGGCGTGATGGAACGGGTCCACGCCGCCGGCGAGGAGATCGTGCGCGCCTCGGTGGCCGCCGGCGGCGTGCTGTCGGGCGAGCACGGCATCGGCCTCGAGAAGCGCGACTTCATGCCGCTCATGTTCGCCCCGGCCGACCTCGACGCGCAGGCCCGCCTGCGCGAGGCGTTCGACCCCGATGGCCTCGCCAACCCGGCCAAGGTGCTGCCGTCGGGCTCGCGGTGCGGCGACATCAGCCATGCACCCGAGGGCGCATGGATCTGACCGGTTTCGCCGACGCCGTCGGGCTCGACGGTCCGGTCACCATCGCCGGGCTCGCCGGCCGCGGCGGGCCGGTGCCGGGCGTGCGGTGCGTGGCCGCGCCGGCGGGCATCGGGACGTTCCTTCCCGAGGAGATGACGGTGTCGTGCGGCGCCGGCACCCCCGTCGCCGAGCTGCAGGCCGCGCTGGCCGAACGGGGCCAGTCCGTCGCGCTGCCCGATGGCGGCACGGTCGGCGGTGCGCTGGCCGTGGGCCACGCCGGGCTGCTGCGCCTCGGCCACGGCCCGGTGCGCGACGCGCTCCTGCAATGTCACACCGTGCTGGCCGACGGGTCGACGGTGATGGCGGGAGGAACGACGGTGAAGAACGTCAGCGGTTTCGATCTGTGCCGGCTGTTCGTGGGAGCGCAGGGGACCCTCGGCTTCTTCGGCACGGTGTTGCTGCGCACCCGTCCCGAGCCGGCCGCTCGCCGCTGGTTCCGGTCGGACGAGCCGGCCACCGCCGTCCGTCGCCGCCTGTTCCGGCCGAGCGCGGTGCTGTGGAACGGTGCCGCCACGATCGTGTGCCTGGAAGGCCACCCTGCCGACGTGGCCGAACAGGCGGCGGGGGCCGGGCTCGTCGAGGTCGAGGGTCCGCCACCCGTGCCCGCGGGCGCACGTCGGCCGCTGGCGTCCGACGATCCTGCTCTGGTCGGTCTGCCCGCCGGGTCGTACCTGGTCGAGCTCGGCGTCGGCGTCGTCCACCTGGCCGACGCCGCGGCACTGGCCGCCCCTCGCATCGCGGACCCTGGCGTCGTCGCGCTGCACGGCCGCCTGAAGCGGCTGTTCGATCCGGACGGACGCCTCAACCCGGGACGAGCCCCCGCCGGGGCGGAGCCCGTCGCCATCGGGAGCGTGCACCCGTGAGCGAGCGACCGATCCGCCTCGGTCTCGTCGACGACGAGCTGGCCACGTGCGTGTCGTGTGGCCTGTGCCTGCCGCACTGCCCGACCTTCCGGGCAACGGGCGAGGAGGCTGCGTCGCCACGGGGTCGTATCGCCGCCATGCGCGCCGTCCAGTGGGAGGGCGCTCCCGTCGACGACGGCTTCGTCGAGTTCATGTCGTCGTGCGTGCAGTGCCGTGGTTGCGAACCCGCCTGCCCGTCGGGGGTGCCGTTCGGGCGCCTGATGGAGGGCACCCGCCGCGCGCTGGTCGACGCCGGGCGCACCGTGCCCTGGTGGCAGCGGCTCGGGTACCGGGCGCTCGGCCACCACCGACTGGTGCTAGCGGGCTCGCGGCTGGCCGCGCTCGGACAGCGCGTCGGGCTGATGCCGGCGCGCCTGGGGTTGCCGCCGCTGCCGCTGCGGGTGCCCCGCCTGCGCGCCACGGGCACGGCCGCCTGGCTCTTCACGGGTTGCGTCATGGACGCCTGGCAGCGCGACGTGCACGCGTCGGTGTTGCGCGTCGCGGCCGCCGCCGGCGTCGGCATGGCGCTGCCCGGCGCAGGGGGCGACTGCTGCGGGGCCCTGCACGTGCACGCCGGGCTGCACGACGACGCCCGGCGCCTGGCCGAGCGGGTCATGCGGTCGATGCCGGGCACGGCACCGGTCGTCGTCGACTCGGCCGGGTGCGGCGCGGCGTTGAAGGACTACGGCCACGTGGTCGGCACGCCCGAGGCCGCGGCGTTCGCGGCGCGCGTGCTCGACGTGCACGAGTGGCTGGTCGACCTGATGGATCGCCTCCCCGTCCCGTCGGCGACGATGGTGCGCCCGTCCGTGGTGGTGCAGGACCCGTGCCACCTCCGCCACGTGCAGCGGGCCCACGCCGCCGTCCGCACGGTGCTCGCGCCGTACGCCCGTCTCCTCGAGCTCGACGACGACGGCCTGTGCTGCGGCGCCGGCGGTGCCTACAGCGCGTTGCAGCCCGAGCTGGCGGGCGACATCCGCGAGCGCAAGCTCGCGGCCATCGCCCGGGCGCGGTCGGCGGCGCCCGACGCCGTGGTGGTGTCGGCGAACCCTGGTTGCTCGGTGCACCTGGCCGCCACGGGCCTGACCGTGCGTCACCCCGTTCAGATCATCGCGGAGGGCCTCGATGGCTGACACCGACGAACTGGCCGATCGCCTCGAGACGATCGCCGAGGAGCTGGCCGATCTCGCGCTCGACCGGTTGAAGAGCGCGGTGCGTGTCGGCCGCAGCGTTCGGCCGGTGGACGAGAAGCGCATCACCCAGGCCCGGCGCGCCGTCGAGAAGGCAGTTCACCTGCTGCGGTCGGCCGACGTCACCGGGGACGACGCAGGCGACTGACGACGACTGCGTCAGTGATGCTGGGTGGAACCGAGCAGCGCTTCGAGGTTGCCGACCTGGCCTTCGAGTCCGGCGCTCATCTCGGCCACCTCGTTGGCACCCAGTGACGTCTGCTGGGCGGCCTGGGCGGTGAGGCTCACGGTCCGGGCGATCTCGTTGGCGGTGGCCAGCTGTTCCTCGACGGCGGCGGCGATCGACGACTGGAACTCGCTGATGCGGCCGATCACCCGCCCGAACTGTTCGATCGACACCACTGTGGCGTCGACGTTGCCGAGCATGCCGTTGATCCACGACGTGATGTCCTCGGTGGCCTGCGTCGTCTGGTTGGCCAGCTCCTTCACCTCGTTGGCCACGACGGCGAAGCCGCGTCCGGCCTCGCCGGCACGCGCCGCCTCGATGGTGGCGTTGAGGGCCAGCAGGTTCGTCTGTGCGGCGATGCGGGCGATGAGCCCGACGGCGCGGCCGATCTCGGCCGACGACGACCCGAGCGCGTTGACTGCCAGGGTCGCCTGCTCGGCCTGGCGCACGCCGTCGGCGGCGACACCGGCGGCGTCGGCGGCGCCCGACGAGATCTCGCGGATCGAGGCGCTGAACTCCTCGGCGGCGGCGGCGACCACCCCGGCCTGGCTGCTCGTGTCGTCGGCGGCGGTACGCAGGCGGTCGGCGACGCCGTCGAGCGCCTGCGAGTTCTCGGCGAGACCGCCGATGAGCGCCTTGGCCTGACGGTTGCGTTCGCCGACGCTCTCCCAGGTGGCCAGGAACCCGACCGGCTCGTCGTCGGCGCCGGTGACGAGCTCCCACTTGGCGTTGAGCTCGACGCCGCCGAACTGGATGACCCCTTCGTGCGACGCGTGGCGCAGCCCGTGCAGGATCCGCTCGATGCGGGCCGGATCCTTGTGCATCCGGTGGATGGAGTTACCCAGCAGCTCGCGGGCCCCGAAGCCGAACTGCCTGCGGATCTCGCCGTCGAGGCCGGCCAGCGTCTCGGTCGACTTGTCGTTGACGTAGACCAGGTTGAACTGGGTGTCGGCCACCATGATGTTGACGTTGGCCTTGTCGAGCATCTGGCGCAGCGCACCGAGCTGTCCCATGGGGCCCGCAGTCGCCGCGCTGTCTTTCCGTCGGACCATCGTCGCTCACCTCGCTCGGTCCGTCACCACTTGACGGACGCTTCACTGGCATCGGCGGTGCCGCCGTGCACCTTGAGCAGGATCTCCGGTCCACTGGCCGGTGCGAGCGCGCTCAGACGACGAGGTCGTTGATGGCGAGGATGAGACGGTGGAGCTCGCTCCAGTGACGCTTGTCGAACCGCAGGCGCAGGCGCGCCAGGTCGAGGGCGTCGTCGTCGCTGACCTCTTCGCGCAGGGGCACGGTCGGCTCGATGCGTCCCGACACGACGATGCCGCCGAACCGGTCGTTGAGCTCGTCGAGCTGGGCGTCCGTGGGGGCGCGACGCAGGCGCAACACGAGCCAGTCGCCGACGAAGCGCATCGAGTCGTACACGCGGTAGAAGCGTTCGATCTCGGCCACTGCGGCGGCGGGATCCTCGACGACGGTGAACAGCTCGAGGTCGCTCGGCATCACCAGTTGGCGCGCCACCAGCTCGTCTCGCAACAGCGCCACGACGCTGTCCCAGTAGTGGTCGCCGGGCGTCTCCAGGAACACGATGGGCACGGGCAGGCCCTTGCCGGTCTGGGTGAGCGTCAGCAGCTCGAACGTCTCGTCGAGCGTGCCGAACCCGCCGGGCAGGCACACGAAGGCCTTCGACTCCTTCATGAGCATGAGCTTGCGCGTGAAGAAGTACTTCATCGACACGAGCTTGGCGTCGCCCGCGATGATCGGGTTGGCCTGCTGCTCGAACGGCAGGCGGATGTTCACACCGAACGACCGCTCGCGGCCCGCGCCCTCGGCGGCGGCGGTCATGATTCCGGGGCCGGCGCCCGTGACGACCATCCAGCCGGCCGCGGCCAGCTCGGCGGCCACCGCTCTGGCTTGCACGTACAGCGGGTCGTCGGGCTTCGTGCGGGCCGAGCCGAACACGGTGACCTTGGGCGCGTGGTCCCACCCCGCGAAGATCCGGTAGGCGCTGCGCATCTCCGCCAGCGCCGAGGCGGCGATCTTCAGGTCGAGCTGGTCGGCCGAATCGGTCGCCAGCCCGGCCACGGTGGCCAGGAGCTCGCCGAGGAGGCGTCGGTCCTGGGTCCGGGCTCCCACGGCGTCGAGGAACGCGGCCGATGCCCGTCCGACATCGACGGCGGCGGTGGCGGCGGGAGCAGGATCGGGCGCGGTCACACGGAAAGACTACGGACGGAACGGCGTCATGGGCGCGACGCGCTCTCGTCATGGACCGTGAGCACGGCGGGGGACGGGCGGACGTCCCCCACCGACTCGACCGGCGGCGTTCAGTGGCGGCGCAGCTCCGTGGCTTTGGTCTCGAGGGCGCCGAGCAGCTCGGTGAAGCTCTTCTGGAACGAGGCCACGCCCTCGCTCTCGAGCTGGCGGGCCACGTCGGCCACGTCCACACCGACCTTGGCCAGACCGTTCCATGCCGCGTGGGCCTCGTCGACGCGGGCATCGATGGTACGGGCCGGCGTGCCGTGGTCGGCGAACGCCGCGATGGTGTTGTCGGGCAGCGTGTTGACCGTGTCGGGTCCGATGAGCTCGTCGACGTACAGCGTGTCGGGATAGGCGGGGTTCTTCGTGGACGTCGACGCCCAAAGGGGCCGCTGGACGCGGGCACCCTTGGCGGCCAGCGCGTCCCAGCGCTTCCCGCTGAACGTGGCGCGGAACAGCTCGTAGGCCAGCTTGCCCTGGGCCACGGCGCCCTTACCTCGCAGCGCCAGTGCCTCGGGCGAGCCGATGGCGTCGAGCCGCCGGTCGATCTCGGTGTCGACGCGGCTGATGAAGAAGCTGGCGACGGACGCGATGCGGGACAGGTCGATCGCCGGGTTCTTCGCCGCCTCCTCGAGCCCGTCGAGGTAGGCCTCCATGACGTCGGCGTAGCGGTCGAGGCTGAAGATGAGCGTCACGTTGATGCTGCGCCCTTCGGCGATCATCCGCCGGATGGCGGGCACGCCCTCGGCCGTGGCCGGGATCTTCACCAACAGGTTGGGCCGGGCGATCGTGTCCCACAGGTGGCGGGCGGCCACCTCGGTGCCGGTGGTGTCGTGGGCCAGGTCGGGCGCCACCTCCACCGACACGAAGCCGTCGCGGCCGTCGGTGGTGGCGTAGGTGCTGGCGAACACGTCGAGCGCGCCGAGGATGTCCTGCGTGACCATGGCCCAGTAGTCGTCGACGATGCCGTGCTTGTCACGCGCGAGTACGCGGAACTGCTCGTCGTAGTCGGGCGATCCCTGGATGGCCTTCTGGAAGATCGTCGGGTTCGACGTGAGGCCGCGGATGCCGGCGTCGCGCAGGCGGGCCAACTCGCCGGAGGTGAGGTAGCCGCGCTTCAGGTTGTCGAGCCAAGGGCTCTGACCGAACTCGGACGAGAGGCGGAGGAGTCGTTCCATCATGCGGTCCTTTCGACGAGGGCCTTCGCCCGTGTCACGACGTTGTCGACGTTGATGCCGAGGTTGGCCAGTGCGATCGGCCCGGGGGCCGACGCGCCGAAGCGATCGATGCCGACGACATCGTCGGCCCAGCGTTCCCACCCGAACGGGCTGGCGGCCTCGACGGCGAGCCGTGGCACGCCGGGCGGGAGCACCGCGGCGCGCTCGGCGGCGCTGGCGCGGGAGAAGCGGTCCCAGGACGGCATCGACACGACGCGTACCGCGATGCCATCGGTCTCCAGCCGGGCGGCGGCGTCGAGGCACAGACCGACCTCGCTGCCGGTGCCGATCAGCACGATCCCAGGCGAGCCGCCCGTCGCGTCGCGGACGACGCCGGCGCCGGCCTCGACGGCCGAACCGTCGGTCACCACGACGAGGTCCTGGCGGCTGAGCACGAGCGCCGTGGGCCCGTCGTGGCCGACGGCGATGCGCCACGCCGCCGCGGTCTCGTTGGCGTCGGCCGGTCGGATGACCTGGAGGCCGGGCATGGCCCGCAGCGACGCCAGGTGCTCGATGGGCTGGTGCGTCGGGCCGTCCTGACCGAGCCCGACCGAGTCGTGCGTGAGCACGAAGATGCTGCGCGCCTGCGACAGCGCCGCCAGTCGGATGGCGGGGCGCTGGTAGTCGGAGAACACGAAGAACGTGCCGCCCACCGGCAGGATGCCACCGTGCAGGGCCATGCCGTTGAGCGCCGAACCCATGGCGTGCTCGCGGATGCCGAAGTGGATCTGGCGGCCGCCCGGGTGGGCCGCGCTCTGCGACTCGGTCCCGTCGAGCTTGGTTCCGGTGTTCCCCGTGAGGTCCGCCGCACCCGACAGGAGCCCCGGGAGCGAGCCGAGCGTGGCGTTGATCGCTTTGCCGATGGCCACCCGCGTGGCCAGCTTGTCGCCCGCCGCCCAGGTTGGCAGCGACTCGGCGAAGCCCGCCAGCGGCGTGTGCGTCCAGCACGAGTCCCACTCGGCGCGCTCGGCGCTGCCGGGCGCCAGGTGCGCGCCGAGCCGGGCGGTCCACGCGGCACGCGCCGCCGCGCCGCGCTCGGCGATGCCGGCCCGGTAGGCGGCGACGGCGTCGGTGTCGACGAAGAAGCTCTGGTCGACGGGCAGGCCGAGGAGGGCCTTGGTGGCGGCGATCTCCTCGGGCGGGAACGGATCGCCGTGCGCCTTGTGGTTGTCCGTGAACGACGGCGACGGCCAGCCGATGTGCGAACGCACGATGACGAGCGACGGCCGGTCCTCGACCGCCATGGCGCGGCGCACGGCCACCTCGAGCGCATCGAGGTCGTTGGCGACCGGGTCGTCGCGATCGGAACCGTCCGCCGGACCGACGCGCTCCACGTGCCACCCGTAGGCCTCGAACCGGGCCTGGACGTCGTCGTTCGACGACAGCGCCGTGTCGCCGTCGATCGTGATGTGGTTGTCGTCGTAGATGGCGATCAGGCGGCCGAGCCCCTGGCGCCCGGCGAGCGAGGCGGCCTCGTGGCTCACGCCCTCCTGCAGGCAGCCGTCGCCCGCGATCACGAAGGTGTGGTGGTCGCTGACCTCGACCCCGAAGCGGGCTCGCAGGTAGCGCTCGGCGATGGCCAGGCCGACCGAGTTGGCGAAGCCGGCGCCGAGCGGCCCGGTGGTGACCTCGACCCCTACGGTGTGGTGCACCTCGGGGTGGCCCGGTGTCAGCGAGCCCCACTCGCGGAACGCCTTCAGATCGTCGATCGTGAGCCCGTACCCGGCGAGGTAGAGGTAGCTGTAGAGCAGGATGCTGGCGTGTCCGGCCGAGAGCACGAAGCGGTCACGGTCGGGCCAGTGGGGGTCGGCCGGATCGTGCTTCATGATCCGGTTGAACAGCACGTCCGCCAGGGGCGCGAGGGCCATGGCCGTGCCAGGGTGCCCGTTGTTGGCCGCACGCGGGGCATCCATGGCGTACCCCCTGACCAGGGCGATGGCGCGATCCTCGGGCGACGTGTGGGGGGTCATGCTTCCTCCGTTCGGCAGTCAGCGTAGAGGCTGACCGTCCCGATCATCGGGTAAACCGCCACCTGGGGCGTTGGACGCCGGCCTCACCGCGCGGTCGAGCCGAACACGGCCACCGAGGCCGTGAAACCGTGCAGGGCGTTGCGCGACCCGATCGGGCCGACCTCGCCAGCACAGAACATGCCGGCGGCGGGCACGTCGCCCAGCACGTCGGCGACGATGGTGGCGTCGTGGTGGGGGTCGCCGAACATGTGCGTGCCTCGCCCGTTGCACGTGAACACGAGCGCCCCGGCCGGATGGCCGCCGCCGATCGCCGCCGAGGCGACCGCATGCCCCCGAAGGAGCGTCACGAGGTCCTCGCCGGCCGTGGCGGCGTCGCGCAGCTGGAACTGCACGGTCGACCCCACGGGCACCACCTCGCCCACCGCCACCGCGCCGGTCGACCGGTCGATGCCGAGGACGGCGCGCACCAGGAAGTCGCCGCGCTCGAAGTCGAGGCGGCGCTCGTCGACGGCCACGCCGCACTGGAGGCCTCGCGCCGCCAGCCCGCGGTCGTCCTCGTCGAGCGCATCGACGGTGGCCAGCAGCCGCTCCAGCGCGGGCCGGCCACCGAGCTCGAGCAGCAGCTGCCGATCGGCGTTCGTGACCGTCCAGGGCTGGCCGATCGGTCGGCAGCCCTGCGACACGACGGGTCGCGGGGCGACGGCCCCGTCGAACAGCACGCCGACCGCGCCGTCGGCGTGGACGGCCCGGTCGAGCACCAGCCGGTTGCCGCCCGGCTCGCCCGCGCCCGAGGCCAGCCCGCCCACGACCGACAGGTCGGGCCGGTGGCGGGCCAACTCGTCGAGGAACGCGTCGACCGGGAAGCCGAAGGGATCGACGACCAGCACGAGCGTGGCGCCGTCGGGGGCGCGGTCGACCAGCTCGGCCATGCCGTGCACGGCCACGCCCTCGGCCTGCGGCGCGGCCCGGAGCCGAACCGGAACATCGGGCGTGCTCAGGCGGGCGGCGAAGAGCGCCAGGCCCGGCCCGTCCTCGACCCCGCGCCGCCCCGCCACCACCGCGGAGGCGGTGGTGCCGACGAGCGTGGTGGGCGCCAATGCGCTGCGGACCACGGCGGCGACGTCGGCCATCACCGGCGCATGGTCGGGGGTCAGGAACAGCCAGGCCACGTCGACACCCGCACCGATCCGATCGAGCACGGCCCCTACGGCTTCGCCCACCGCCACCCGCG
>JANPGL010000851.1:0-2812 GCA_031423915.1 Actinomycetes bacterium
CGCCCCGTAGCGGGGGCATGGTGCGGCGCACCTCGGCGAGCGCGTCCGCGAGCGCGTCGGCGTCAGCGACGTCGGCGGCGACGAGGCGAATCGTGACCCCCGCGTCGCGCCAGCGATCGATCACGGGTCCGATCGCTTCGGCATCGGGCCGGCGGCCGAGGAGCACGACGTGGCGCGCACCGCGCTCCACGAGGCGGCCGGCGATGGCGATCCCGAGCGCGCCGAGCCCGCCAGTCACGAGGTACGTCCCGTCGGGGCGGACCGAACCCACGGCGGTAGAGCGCCCGCTGGTCTCGATCGTCAGCTTGCCGACGTGGCCCGCGGCGCTCATCGTCCGGAACGCCTCGACGGCGCGGCCGATCGGCGTGACCGACGTCGGGAGCGGGTCGAGGTCGCCGGCCGCCACTCGATCCACCACCTGGCGGAGCAGCGAGGTGACCTGGGCCGGATCACGCTCGGTGAGCGTGGCGAGGTCGACGACGAACAGCGCCCGGTTCTCGCGCAGCGCCCCGAGGTCGACGGCGGCGCCCGCGAACACGTCGCGCTTACCCAACTCGACGAACCGGCCGCCTGGTGCGAGCGCGGCCAGGCCGGCCCCGATCGCCGCGCCGGCCAGCGAGTTGAGCACGACGTCGACGCCGCGGCCGCCGGTGACCGCCTTCACTCCGGCCGCGAACGCGGTCGAGCGCGAATCGAACACGTGGGTGACGCCGGCCGATCGGAGCAGGTCGCGCTTCGCCTCGGAGCCCGCCGTGGCGACGACCTCGGCGCCGAGGAGACGGCAGATCGACAGCGCCGCCATCCCCACGCCGCCGGTGGCGGCGTGGACGAGCACGCGCTCGCCCGGTCGGACGCGGGCCAGGTCGACGAGGGCGAGCCAAGCGGTGGCGTAGGCGACGGGGAGCGCGGACGCGGCCGCCGCGCTCAGCGCGGCCGGGCGACGCACTGCGAACGGGGCGGGCACGACCACGTGCGAGGCGAGCATCGGCGTGGACCGGTACGACGGCGTGATCGCCACCACCTCGTCGCCGACGGCGAGCCCGCTCACCGAGGCGCCGACCCGCGTCACCACCCCCGCGCACTCCGCGCCGAGCGCCACGTCGGGCGACGGCTCGAACCCGGGGCAGATCCCAAGCGCCTTGAGCAGGTCGAGGAAGTTCAGCGACGCCGCCTCCACCGCGATCTCGATCTCGCCCTCGCCGGGGTCACGGCGCGCCACGGCCTGCAACCGCAGGTCGTCGAGCGAGCCCGGAACGGCGGCGACGAGCCGGTAGCTGTCCGTGTCGAACGACGCCGGGCGGCCGTCGGCGGCCACCCCCCGGCGGACGCGCGCTACCCGGCGCACCCCGTCTCGCAGCGCCACCTGGCGGTCGTCGGCCGACCGGAGCAGCTCGCCGGCGAGCGCGGCGGGGTCACCGCCCAGGTCGACGTCCACGAGCGTGCAACGCAGCGCCGGCCACTCGGAGGCGATCGTACGGCCGATCCCCCACGTCGTCGCCTGCGCCGGCCGGATCGTGTCGTCCGGGTCGACGTCGACCGCTCCGTCGGTCACGAGCCACAACCGGAGATCGAGCTCGCGCCCGGCTGCGGCGGCGTCGTCGAGCGCGACGCCCAGCGCTCGCGTCAGGGCGAGCGGCGCCCCGGCACCGATCCGCTCGGCGCCGGCCACGTCGTCGCCGGCGAGCATGGCAGGACGCAGGTCGACCACGCCGAGCGAGCACGACCCTCCCGCCAGGACGGCGCCGAGGACGCGGCGGACGCCGGCGAGGTTGTCGGGTCCGTCGACGACGACCTCGGCGCCCGCACCGGCGGCGCGTAGCGCCGCGACGAGCGAGACGGCGGACTCCTCCCCGCCGAGAACCAGCCACGCGTCGGGCGCTGCCCCGTCGATCGGCGGCGCCTCCGGCCAGGCGAGGCCGTACATCAGCGCGTCCGCGAGATCGCCCCCGCCGGCGCGTCGGAACGTCACGCTCCTGCTCCGCACGAGCGGCGCGCCGAGGGCGTCGTCGACCGCGAGCGCGATCACGGCCGTCGTGGCGTTGCACGACGTGACCACGGCGTGGCACCGCAGCGGCCCGGCGGGGAGCGGGCGCACGACGTCGAGACGGCCGATCCCCGTGGGCACGAACGTCGCGCCTGCCGTCTCCGGCGGCAGCGCGGCGATCGCCACCTGCAGTGCACCGTCGAGCAGCCGGATCGCCCGCTCGCTCTGCCCGTCGGCATCCGGGACCGACAGCCACCCGAACGCCTCGCCGTCGACGACACGCACCTCGTCCACCGTCCGGAAGGCCGGCCCGTACGACAGTCCCCGTGCCGCCATGGCTTCGGCATGCTCCGCGGCGGTGCGCTCGGACGCGCTGGGCGTGCCGACGCCCGTCGCGCCCCAGGACCCGGCCGGATCGTCGCCCACCGTCCCGGGTCGCAGCACGCCTTCGGCGTGCAGCCGCCATGCGGAGGCACCGCCGGGCTCGTCGGAGGAGAACGCCCGGCACCGCCAGCCGCCGGTCGCGACCGGGGCGACGACGACCTGCACCGTTCCCGTTCCCGTCAGCGGCAGCGGTTCCTGCAGCGCCAGCCCCTCCACGGCGAAGACGCCGGACGCGTCCGCCCCGTCGGCCCGAGCCGCGTCCTCCACGGCGGAGAGGAACAGCTCGAGGAAGGCCGCGGCCGGCAGGATCGCCGCCCCGCCCACGACGTGGTCCTGGAGGAACGCCGGCCAGGCGCCGTGCTCGCGCTGCCAGGCGACCGTGCCCGGATCGGACGCCACGGCCATCCGGTGCCCGAGGAGCGGATGGCCGCCGGCGCGTCGCGC
>JANPGL010000852.1:0-4186 GCA_031423915.1 Actinomycetes bacterium
CTGTCGGGCCAGGTGGGGCGGCGGGTCATCGATGGCGAAGCGCCTCGGGAGTGTTCGGGTTGACATGGCGGTTCCTTTCGAAGGGGTGGCCCGGCACCGGGGTAGGGGTGCCGGGCTGGGGGGTCGGCGGGTGGTCAGCGAGCTCGCGTCGTCGGGCACGGCGACGCCGTCGTCGGGGTCGCCGGCGGGTTCGTAGCCGTCGTCTTGCGACTTCGATACGGCGATGGCGAGGACGAGGAGGCCGAACAGGGGCTTAGCCAGGACGTCGGCGACGGAGTAGCCGACCTGGCGGGCGACCTCGGCGACGGCGGCGTCGTCGATGACCGATGGAGCGATGTAGGCCAGGGGGTACACACCCCAGGTCGCAAGCACGATGTAGCGCAGGCCGTCCACGAGCTTGCGGACCCGGTTGCTTTGGCGGTCGAGCGACCGGCCGAGCTCGACGAACAGCACGTACAAGATGTAGACGAACGGGATCGTCGACAGGACACCGAAGAGGGTGCGGGCGCCGCTATCGGGGTCGGCAAGCTCGCCGGGCCAACCGAGCGCGATCATGGCGACGGCGGCGATACCGAGTCGCACCAGCAGGCTGCGGGTGCGTTGCTTGGCCAGCTTGAGCACCACGACCAGTTCGGCCAGCAGCAGCGGCACGGTGAGGAGCCAGTCGACGTAGCGGTAGCTGTCGTTGAAGGGCTCGCCGTCGGCCACGTAGCGGCCGCCGGTGAAGCTGAACGCCGCCGACCACGACTGGAAGATCCGGACGTAGTGGTACAACGCGATACCGACCACGAGCGTCGACAAGGTGACGGCGGTGCGGTGGCGGACAGACACGCGGTGGCGCACGAGGAGGAAGAACAGCAGCGCGGCGCCCATGCTCGCGATCACGAACGAGAACGCGTTGTAGACCAGTTGGTACTGGCCTTGGCTCAATGACAGGTCCATCTCGATCTCCTTGAGGGAAGCGCCCGACGGCGCACGTCTCATGTTAGCGATGTTCAGTTGTAATTAGTCCAGTTACGCATGAATATGCCGCGCCAGTGTACCGTCCACCGGTGGCCCGAGTGAACGATGAACCGTTGAGCCTCGTAGAGGCGGCCGCGGCACTCGGTGTCCACTACCAGACCGCGTATCGCTGGGTGCGAGCCGGTCGGCTGCCGGCCCAGGTTGTCAACGGCCAATACGTCGTGGCCCGACGCGACATCGACGGCGTGCTCGCCGGGATGAGGAAGCCGACGGCGCCGCAGAGGCCGGGCACCGTCCGACTCGACCGGCAGGCCGAGCGCATGTACGAAGCGCTGGTGGCGGGCGACGAACCGACCGCCCGTCAGATCGCCCTGCGCCTGGTCGAGGAGGGAACACTCGTGCGCGACCTCATCACCACGGTGCTCGTGCCCCCCTTGCGGCGAATCGGCCAGAAGTGGCACGACGGTGAGCTGACCATCTGGGTCGAGCATCGAACATCGGCCATCGTCGAGCGGATCCTCGGCGAGCTCGCTCCCCACCCACGGGGCCGGCGCCGCGGCACGCTGTTGGTGGCGTCCGTGGCGGGCGACATGCACTCGTTGCCCACCGTGATGGCAGCGGTCTGTCTACGTGAGGCCAACTGGGTCGTCCACCACTTCGGCGCCAACATGCCGCCCGAGGATCTCTTGGGCTTCTGTGCCGAGCACGACGTCGACGTGGCCGTCTTGTCGGTCACCAACCCCGACATCGCCGAGCTGGCGACCGCCACCGCCGAGCGGCTCCGCACCGCCGGCACGCCCACTGTCGTCGGTGGACCGGGCCGCTCCCTCGCGCAGCTCCTCGACGAGGTACGGCTCGCTGCAACCTGACCCCCGGCGCGACCGTCGGCGGGCCCAGCCGCGAACAGCCACCGGCGCCGCGCCGGGACCAGAGCTCCGGGGACCACGCCGCCGACGCCCCGACGACGCCGAAGGCGCCCCTACGACCCACTCGGGGCCGGACGAGCCGGTGGGCCGAGCCGAACGGTCGCGCGTCTGCCCGTGAGCGAGTGTGGTTGCCGTGACCTGCTCCCGGTCAGCGTACGTCGGCGCCCTCGAGGTCCCCCGGTTTCGTGTGGCGGTGGCGATCCGTTCGAGCAGGCTGGCCATTGCGACCGACCCGGCGACGGGTCGGGGCCACGCGCGACGTCCGCGAACGGCGTCGGAGAGCGCATTCATACAACGCACCCCCGGAGATCGATTCCTCCGAGTGCCAGGCCCGGCACGGGTGCTCGAACCCGCCCACCAGCGTTTCGATGTTGAAGACGTCACCGACGAGCCCGAGATCGACGGCCCGCCGCACGGCCAGGAGGCCGGTGTCCCACCGGCGGCTCTGGTGGACGGTCAGCACCCGGTCGTTGGCCACCGCGGCCGCCATCATCCGGTCGGAGTCGGCAACCGACAGGCACGTCGGCTTTTCGACCACCACGTGCTTGCCCTTGTCGAGCAGCGCGATGGCGAGATCAGCGTGCCGCGACGGCGGGGTGGCCACGACGGTCACGTCGACGGCGCCGTCGTCGGCGAGGGCCTCGACCGACACATGAGTCTGCGCGTCCGGGAAGTCCGCCATCGTTGCAGCCCGCCGCTCGGGCGCCGGATCGGCGGCCGCCACGAAGCGGAGACCGTCGGTCGCGGCTCGCCGCGAGGCCGTACAGGTAGCCCATGCCGCCGTGCGGACCGTAGACGACCGCACCGAGCCCGAGCGTGCGCGGCGGTCGGGGATGCGGATCGAGCACGCGCCGCACGTAGCGACCGGGCAGGCCGTGTTCGAACATATCGAGATCGGCAAGACCGACCGTCACCACCCGCCCGCGACCCAACGCTCGTGAAGTGATAACCGGCATCATCCGGAACCCGACCGAGGTCCCGGCCAAGACCTCGACGTCGACGTCGACCGTGCACATCTCGAGCAGACAACTGCGTACCGCGGTCTCCGGGTCGAGTCGAGCGGCCTCGGGCCGGCCGGCGAGGGAGACGCACCACTCCGCCACCGCGTGCGCCGCCGCCGCGACGACACCGGGCCAGCCATCTTTCGCATGGTTTAGTGGTAATTATGGAATGGAATCGTCCTTGGGCCGGTTCGGACCGCCATGAACCAAACGCGTGAACGCTCCCGTCCGTCCATGACCGCCCAGCTCCGGCTGGCCGGGCCCCTGATCAGGGTCAAGTTCGTCTTCATGGCCGCGAGCTTCGTCTCGTTCCTGTTGTCGGTCGGGTTGTGGTTCGCCGGTCACGAGCTCCAGGGCATCTTCGTCGGGATCTGGGTTCCCTCGATCCTCTCCCTCGGCGCGCTGCTGCTCGCCTCGAACGGTCCGAGCACCCGATGAACCAGACCCTGCTGTTCCTCATCGGTACCGCCGTGTTCGCCGTGACCCTCGTCGGCATCATGCTGTACGGGTACGCCACCTTCAACCGCTCGTACCAGGCCGATGTCGACGCCCAGCTCCCTGACACCCAGATCCCGCTCACGGCGATTGACGGCCTGCCGCTCATCGGTGGGGGCGCCGCTCCCGTCGTGTCGCCCACGGCAGGCTGACCCTGGGGTGCGCCCCGCGGGAGGTCGACACCTGCCGACGTCGGTGGGCGACACCAACGGTCTCGATCGACGATTCGAGCTTCACCGGACGGTTCCCGCCGTCACAGTTCTCCACGGGCGAGCAGCGCAACGATCTCGACGGCGCGGCGGCGCACGGCGGGGAGGTCGCTCAACCTGCGCATGGCTGCGAGCGGGCGGGCCATGTGGTGATTCGCCGCCAGCGCGTTGGCGTTGCGGGCGAGGAAGTCCCTGTAGAGCGTCGTGTACGGGCAGGCGTCGGGACCGGTGCGCCGCTTCGGGTCGAAGCGACACGTTCGGTACGAGTCGCTCATCTTGTTGATGTACTCCCGCCGCCGGAGGCGTTCGGCTTGGTGGCCATCGCCGTTGGCGAACAGGGCCATGCCGATCACGTTCGGCAACATGGCCCACTCGGCACCGTCAACGACGCTCGCCCGTATCCACGCGGTCATCGCACCCGGCTCGACGTCGGCGGTCAGCGCCAGGTCGCCGAGCACCATCAGTCGTTCGACGTGGTGCGCATACCCGTGCTCGTGGACAGGCCCGATCACGCTGGCGACGCAGACCATGTCGGTGAGGGCCTGGCCGGCGAACGCCGGCGGGACCGAGCGCGTGGCGCCGAGAACGTTGC
>JANPGL010000853.1:0-11547 GCA_031423915.1 Actinomycetes bacterium
CCGTTGCCGCCCTCGGGGGTCGCCGTACCGCCGCCGCCGCCACCGCCGCCGGAGTAGCCGCCGCCGCCCCCGGCGCCGCCGGGGAACCCGAAGCTGGCGGTCGAACCGCCGCCGCCGCCCACCCCGAGCGCACCGGCGGCACCCGTGCCGCCCGCCGCGCCGCCGGCTCCGGCGCCCCCGCCGGACCCGAAGATCGAGTTGCCGCTCGGGTCGTTGCCGTTGGTGCCGCTGGCGCCGCCACCGGCGCCGCCCGTCGACCCGATGCCGATGCCCGAGGTGTCGGCACCGCCACCGCCGCCGGCCACCAGGACGCGGTTGGCGAGCGTGCACGACGTGGTCGCCGCACAGGTGCCGACCCGCACGTCCGACGCGCCACCACCGCCGGCTCCGGGCACCGAGGCCGGACCGCCCGAGCCGGGGGCGCCGCCGCCGTTCCAGCCACCGGCACCTTGCGACCCCTGGCCGCCCACGTTGATCTGGACGACGTCGCCCGGCACCACGGTGATGGTCGCCACCGCCTGACCGCCGAGCCCGCCCGTGCCGCCGCCGGCCGCCCCCTGGGCGTCGATCGTGAGCGACGTGACGCCGGGCGGCACCGTGAACGTCTGTGCCGCGCCCGCGTACACGAACGTGACCGTGGCGGCGGCGGCCCGGGGCGTGCCGACCAACTGGTTGCCCGCCACCGAGGCCAGGAGGATGGCGGCGGCGCAGCCGACGGTCGTCTTCTTCACGCCCACTCGATCGGCCGGACCGTTCGCCGGGTTAGGAGGTAGCGACCGCGGGTCCGCCGAGCGGTTCGCCACCGGGCCGCCTGGTCGGGCCTGCTCAAGTCCGTGGCGGGGCGTCCGATCGAAGAGACGCCGAGTCGACTCGGTCCGTGTCCCCGCCCGCCTGTTCCCCCGTGCGCGTCCCCGGACCGATCGCCCGGTGCCACGCCGTCCCACACGGCACCCGGACGAAAGAGCACGACCCATGGCGACGACGAAGAAGACACCGAGGCGAAGCCGCCCCGTCGGAGCCGGTCTGCGGGCCCGCTTGCGTTACCAGTTCGACAACGTGTTCTCCCGGGGCCCCTCCGCGGTGATGGCGTTGCTCGGCATCGGCACGGTGGCCGTCATCGTGCTCGTGTCGGCGATGATCACCGGGCTACGCCTGACCGGGGTGAACGGCGGCGACTCGCTCGGCTTCGTCGAGTCGTTGTGGCTGTCGTTCCTGCGCGTCACGGGCAAGGGGTTCAACGACAAGGGCTGGGGCGCCCGGGCCATCGGCCTGGTGGTGGCGCTCGCCAGCATCTTCATCACGAGCACGTTCATCGGTCTGCTCACGAGCTCGGTCAACCAGCGCATCACGGCGCTGCGCAAGGGCCGCAGCGCCGTGGTGGAGCACGACCACACGCTGATCCTCGGCTGGTCGAACCGGATCACCACGATCGTGTCCGAGCTCGTGGTGGCCAACGAGAGCCGCAAGCGCGCGGTGGTCGTGATCCTGGCCGATGTCGACAAGACCAAGATGGAGGACACGCTGCGCGACGCCGTCGGCGACCTGCGCACGACGAAGGTCGTGTGCCGGACGGGCGACCCGTCGCTGCCCGTCGACCTCGAGCGGGTCAACATCAACGGTGCGCGCAGCGTGGTCGTGATCGGCGGCAACGACGCCGTCGCCGTCACGACGCTGCTGGCCGTGCGGGCTGCCGGGCGCGGCATCGTCGGAGCGCCGATCGTGGCCGAACTGAAGTCGGTGGCCACCGCCAACACGGTGCGGGCGCTGTTCGGGCAGCGGGTCGTGGTCCTCAGCTCCGAGGCGACCGTGGCCGAGTTGACCGCGCAGGCGTGCCGGCAGCAGGGCCTCGGCCAGGTGTTCCGCGAGCTCCTCGACTTCGACGGTGACGAGGTGTACCTGGCCCCCTTCCCGGAGCTGGTCGGTCGCTGCTACGCCGAGGCGCAGCTGGCGTTCGAGTACTGCGCCATCCTCGGCATCCGCACGGCGGCGGGCGACGTGGAGCTGAACCCGTCACCGGCCCGCCTGGTCGAGGACGGCGACGAGCTCATCGGCATCGCCTCCGACGACAGCGCGTTCGTGTGCACGGGTGTGCGGCGCAGCCCGCGCCAGCTGGTGCCCTATCCGTCGGTCGATCTGACGCCGAAGCGGCGCACCGTCCTGGTGGACTGGAGCTCGCTCGGCGCTCGTGTGGTGGAGGAGCTCGACCATTCGGCCACGCCCGATTCGACGCTCGAGCTGATCGTCGACCCCGCGGTGGTCGACGTGGAGGCCCTGCGCCGTTCGCTGCACGTCCGGAACCTGCGCGTCGAGATCTCGACGCCGACGAGCCGACCCGAAGCCATCGCGGCCCAGGCCGCGCTGACCCCGTTCGACGAGGCCATCGTGCTGAGCCGGCGCGACGGCTCGTCGGCCGGTGACGCCGACGCCCGCACGCTGCTTACGCTGCTGGCCCTGCACAAGGTGGTGGAGGATCGAGGCATGGGCCACGTGCGCGTCGTGGCCGAGCTGCTCGAGGAGCGCCACGGCCCGCTGGCCCAGGCCACCGGGACGGACGACTTCATCGTGAGCGACGGTCTCACCAGCCTGCTCATCGCCCAGATCGCCGAACGTCACGAGCTCGATCAGGTGTTCCGGATCCTGTTCGATCCGTCGGGCCCGAACGTGGAGCTGGCCCCGACCGACCGCTACAGCGCCACCGAGGCGGGCTGCTTCGCCGACGTGGTCGCCTCGGCGTCGTACCAGGGTCACAGCGCCGTCGGCTTCCGACGCGCCCAGGACGGCGTGGTGGTGCTCAACCCACCCAAGAGCACCCCGCTCGCCCTGCGCCGCGCCGACGAGATCGTGGTGCTCCGACCCTCGCGATCGGTGGCCCCGGTCGAGATCCCGGCGGAGGTCCCGGCGGAGGTCCCGGCGGCGGGCGCCGCCCTGCCGGCGCCCCATGCCCGCGGCTGACCGCGCTCGACGGCCCACGGATCCTGCACGCGGGTCGCCAGGTCACTAGGCTCGTCCGGTAATCCTTCCGATTCCGAAGGGGAGAGCCGCATGCCGGCAACCGTGATCGTCGGCACCCAGTGGGGTGACGAGGGCAAGGGCAAGGTCACCGACACCCTGGCCAAGGAGATGTCGCTGGTGGTCCGCTACCAGGGCGGCCACAACGCCGGCCACACCCTGGTGGTGAACGGCGAGCGCTTCGCGCTCCGGCTGTTGCCGTCGGGCGTGCTGTACGACCACGTGACGCCGGTGATCGCCAACGGTGTGGTCATCGACCCGGTGACCCTCGTCGAGGAGGTCGACGGGCTGACCGCCCGCGGGGTCGACTGCAGCCGGCTGAAGGTGTCGAGCCACGCCCACCTCATCCTGCCGTGGCATGCCGCCCACGACGCGCTCGCCGAGGCGCGCCGCGGCGAGGCCAAGCTCGGCACCACGTTGAAGGGCATCGGTCCGGCGTACGCCGACAAGGCCCGGCGGATCGGCCTGCGCGTCGGCGACCTGCTCGACCGCCGCGCCTTCGCCGAGCAACTGCGCATGGTCGGTGCGGCCGAGAACGCGGTCCTGTCGTCGGTGGGGGCCCAGACGATCGACACCGAGGCCGTCGTGGCCCGCTACGCGGGCGAACTGGCCGACCGCATCGCCCCCTACGTGGCCGACACGGTCACGCTGCTGCACGACGCGCTCGACGCCAACGAGAACATCCTGCTCGAGGGTGCGCAGGCCACGTTCCACGACCTCGACAACGGCACCTATACGTTCTTCACGTCGTCGAACCCCACCTCGGGCGGCGCCTGCACGGGCGCCGGCCTCGGGCCGCGCGACATCTCGCGCGTCATCGGCATCGCCAAGGCGTACACGACGCGCGTCGGTGCCGGGCCGTTCCCCACCGAGCTCGAGGACGCCACCGGCGAGGCGCTCGTGGAGATCGGTCGCGAGTTCGGCACGGTCACCGGGCGCCGCCGTCGCACCGGTTGGTTCGACGCCGTCATGCTGCGCCTGGCCGCCCGCCTGAACAGCCTCACCGACGTGGCCATCCTGAAGCTCGACGTGCTCGACACCTTCGACGAGGTGAAGCTGTGCGTGGCCTACGAACGCGACGGGCGCCGGGTGAGCGGCTACCCCGACCGGCTGGTCGACCTGGCGGCGGTCACCCCGGTGTACGAGACGTTCCCGGGGTGGAAGCGCTCGCTCACCGAGTGCCGCGAGGTGGGCGACCTGCCCAGCCAGGCGCGCGACTACCTGGCGGCCGTCGAGAAGCACATCGGCGTTCCAATCTCGTTCGTGGGCACCGGCCCCGAGCGCGACCAGTACGTGCAGTTCTCATGATCGAGCGGTACCAGACGCCCGAGCTGGCCGAGCTGTTCTCGGACGCCGGGCGCTTCGCCACGTACCTCGAGGTCGAGATCCTCGCCGTCGAGGCCATGGAACAGATCGGTGTCGCCCCGGCCGGCAGCGCGGCGATCTGCCGCGCTCGCGCCCCGAAGATCGACGACGCGTTCGTGGCCGCGGTGGCCGAGCGCGAGCGCACGACCAACCACGACGTGGCGGCGTTCGTCGACGTCGTTCAGGCGGCCATCGGTGGGCCCGAGGCGAGCTGGATCCACTTCGGCCTCACGTCGTCCGACGTGGTCGACACGGCGTGGTGCTCGATGCTGTCACGGGCCTGTGCCCTCCTCCACGAGGCGGCCGACGCGTTGCTGGCCACGCTCGTCGACCTGGCCCACCGGCATCGCAACACGGCCATGATCGGCCGCACCCACGGCATCCACGCCGAGCCCACCACGTTCGGCGTCACCTGCGCCCTGTGGGGGCTGCAGGTGGCGCGCGACCGCGACCGCATCGCGGCGGCCCACGATGCCGTCGCCGTGGGCAAGCTGTCGGGTGCGGTGGGCACGTACTCGAACATCGACCCGCGCATCGAGGCCCACGTGTGCGCCTCGCTCGGGTTGCGGCCCACGCCGGCCACCCAGGTGGTGGCGCGCGACCGCCACGCCCAGTTCCTGTACGCCTGCGCCGCCGTGGGTTCGACGTGCGAGTCGGTGGCGGTGAACCTGCGCCATCTCCAGCGCACCGAGGTGCGCGAGGTCGAAGAGGGCTTCGGCAAGGGCCAGAAGGGCTCGTCGGCCATGCCCCACAAGCGCAACCCGATCTCGGCCGAGACGCTGTCGGGCCTGTCGCGCGTGCTGCGCGGCAACCTGATGGCCGGCCTCGAGAACGTGGCGCTGTGGCACGAGCGCGACATCTCGCACTCGTCGGTGGAGCGCATCGTGCTGCCCGACTCGGCCCAGCTCGCCCACTACTCGCTGCGCCGGCTGGCCCGCCTGCTGGCGGGCCTGCAGGTGCGGGCCGACCAGATGCTCGTCAACCTCGACCTCACCCGGGGCCTGGTGTTCAGCCAGCCGGTGCTGCTGGCGCTCGTCGACGGGGGTCTCACGCGCGACGAGGCGTACCGCATCGTGCAAGAGGACGCGTCGCGAGTCTGGGCCGAAGGCCGGGGGTTCCGCGAGCTGCTCGAGTCCGACGCCCGGGTCACGCTCGACGCCGATGCGCTCGACGCCGCCTTCAGCCTGGAGCGGGCGCTCCAGCACACGGGCCCGGTGTTCGAGGCGCTCGACGCCGTCGCCGCCAGCTGACCGCGAGTTCGAGCGGAACACCGGCAACCTGTAGACAGTCGGTGGGGACGGGAGGCGGCGGATGTCGCGCCGGACCCGACGACGACCTGATCGAACAGGAGCACCGGGTGGACATCACCGACAACGAGATCCGCGAGCGCACGCGGGCCACCATCGCCGCCGTCGGCATCGACGCCGACGAGGTGGCCTTCCGCAGCGCCCTGTGGGACGCCGGGCTGGCCCGGGTCCAGTTCCCCGAGGGCAAAGGCGGCCTCGACGTGTCGCCGAAGCTGCAGCTGGTGGTCGATCAGACCATCCGTGATGCGGGCCGCGACTTCAACGCGTTGGCCATCAACACGATCGGCATCGGCATGGGTCTGCCCACCGTGTTGACGTACGGGACCGACGAGCACCATCGCAAGCACCTGAAGCGCATCTTCACCGGCGAGGACATCTGGTGCCAGATGTTCAGCGAACCGAGCCACGGCTCCGACGTGGCCGGTCTGGCCAGCCGGGCGGTGCGCGACGGCGACGAGTGGATCGTGAACGGCCAGAAGGTGTGGACGAGCGTCGCCCACCGCGCGTCCTACGGCATGTTGCTGGTGCGCACCAACCCCGACGTGCCCAAGCACAAAGGCCTGTCGTACTTCATCCTCGATATGAGATCGCCGGGCGTGGAGATCCGCCCGCTCTTCCAGATAACGGGAGACGCCGAGTTCAACGAGGTCTTCTTCAGCGACGTGCGGCTGCCGCACAGCAACTTGCTCGGCACCGTCGGCGATGGTTGGCGCGTGGCCACCACGACGCTCATGAACGAGCGCGTGGCGCTGGGTGGGAACACCGCGGCGCGCGGCACCGGCAACATCGCCGCGCTGATGAAGACCTGGGAACGCCGCAAGTCGTCGTTCGACGATGCCACGCGGCAGACGCTGCGCGACCGCGTCATGAAGCTCTGGATCGAGGCCGAAGTCATCCGGCTCACGACGCTGCGGGCGCGGGAGTCCGCCGGCATGGGGAACCCTGGGCCCGAAGGCTCGGTCACCAAGCACGCCAGCTCGGAGCTCAACCTGAAGTTGTGGGACCTCGCGCTCGAACTGCTCGGACCCGAGGGAATGCTGCACGAGGCCGGCTACCCGTTGAAGCGGGTGGAAGGCGAGAGCGCGCCGGTTGCGCCCTCGATCTCGAAGGCCTTCCTTCGCTCGCGGGCCAACACCATCGAAGGCGGCACGTCGGAGATCATGCGCAACATCCTCGGCGAGCGCGTGCTCGGCCTGCCGGGCGAACCGCGCGTCGACAAGGACCTGCCCTGGACCAAGATCCCGACCTGAGACGCGCAACGGGGCGGGCGCCGGTGTGATCCGGCGGCCGCCCCGTACGTCGTTCGGTGATCAGCGGCCGATGCCGGCCCGCTTCAGGATCTCGGGCGTGACGCCGATCTCACGCCAAGCGGCATAGGTGATGCCGCGGCGTTCGGAATAGTTGGCGGCCACGGCGATGAAGTCGTCCTCGAATTCGGCGAGGTCGATCTTCTCTTCCAACGAGCCGAGCTCCTCGAGCAGGTTCATGCGTTCCTGCACGAGGTTCACGCGCGACAGCATGTCGGTTTCCTCGATCTCGACCTCGATGACCTCGAGCCGGTTCTTGATCGACTCGGGCGTCCGCTTCCGGCCGCGACGGGGCTTGTTGGCGGCCATCGCTTCGAGATAGTTCGAGACGGCCCGGCTCTCGGCCCGACCTGTCGCCATTGCGGCCTTGTGTTCCTTGGTGACGACCTTGGGGCCGCGCTTCTTCTTTTCTGCCATGGAACAAGACTAGGACGTCGCCTAGGCATTTTCACGCATGGAGCGAATTCTCACGGTTCGTGGTTCTCCATTGAACCCGTGGTGCGCTACAGATGTGGCACGACCTCGGCCGCGGCCAGGCGGACATGATCGAGATCGGCGAGATCGAGCACCTGCAAATAGAGCCGCCTCGCCCCGCCGTCTATCCACCTTTGCAGCGTGGCTACGACCTCGGGAACCGTACCGGCAGCGCCGTTCTCGCGAAGCTCCGACGGCTCCCGCCCGATGGCCGTGGCACGACGGACGAACTCGTCTTCGGTAGCACCCACGCACAGCACCAGCGCCGCCGACATGATCATGGTTCCCGGATCGCGTTGGCGCTTCTCGCATGCGGCCCGAACACGGTCGCACTGCGCCTGGAACACGGGCAAAGGGGCAAATGGCAGGTTGAACTCGTCGGCATAGGTGGCGGCCAGCCGCGGTGTCCGCTGCTTGCCCCCGCCGCCGATGATGATCGGAAGGTGCGCCTGCGCGGGCTTCGGAAGACCCGGTGAATCGACCACCGAATGATGCGGCCCCGAATACGAGAACGACCCGCCGGCGGGTGTGCCCCACATGCCGGTGATGATGGCCAGCTGGTCCTCGAAGCGATCGAAGCGCTCGCCGAGCGGCGGGAACGGGATCGCGCCCGACAGGTGCTCCGCCTCGTACCAACCGGCGCCCAGGCCCAGCTCGACCCGCCCGCCCGACATCTGGTCGACCTGGGCGACGCTCACGGCCAACGGACCCGGCTGGCGGAAGGTGGCCGACGTGACGAGCGTGCCGAGCCGGATGGTGCTCGTGTCGCGGGCGAGTCCCGCCAGCGTCACCCAGGCGTCGGTCGGGCCGGGCAGGCCGCTGGCGTCGCCCATCTTCAGGTAGTGGTCGGAACGGAAGAAGGCGTCGAAGCCGAGCTCCTCGGCCGTTCGCGCCATGGTGAGGAGCGTGTCGTAGTCGGCGCCCTGCTGGGGCTCGGTGAAGATACGGAACGTCACACCCGGAGTGGCCATGTCCGCACGGTACGGTCCATCCCATGGACCAGGCCAGTACGGACGTGCGGAACGCGCTCCGCCAGCACGTGCTCGATCACTCGGTGCGCACCGGATCGTTCACCTTGAAGTCAGGCGCCACCAGCTCGTGGTTCCTCGATACGAAGCAGACGGCGTGCCGGCCCGACGGCATCCTGCTCGTCGCTCAGGCCGCCTTGGCCGCCATCCCGCGAGAGGCCAATGCCATCGGTGGGCTCACCATGGGCGCCGACCCGGTGGCGTTCGGCATCGCCGCCGTCGCCGCGACGCGGGGCCGGGCGCTGCGCAGCTTCTCCATCCGCAAGGAGGCGAAGGACCACGGTGTCACCGGGCGCATCGCCGGCGCGCTCCAACCGGGCGACAAGGTGGTCATCACCGAGGACACGGTCACCCGCGGCACCTCGCCCATGGAGGCCGCCCGCGTCGTGCGCGAGCTCGGCGCCGAGGTGCTGATGATCCTCGTCATCGTCGACCGGGGCGGCACCTGCCGGGCGATGGCCGAGGCGGAGGGCATCGCGTTCCACGCCTTGCTCACGGCACCGGATCTCGGGTTCGACTACGGCACCTGAGCCCCGGGGCGCCGCTCGGGTCACTCGGCCAGGCCGACGCCAGGCAGGGTGTAGCCACCCGTGTACACGCGGGGCAGGACGGCCAGCAGCCGCTCGGTGTCGCCCGACCAGCGGAGGGCCCGGATCTGGTCGAGCGAGCGCCGGGCCGACAGCGCCCGCAGCAGCTCGAACGGCTCGGCCTCGACGCGGGCGCGGAGCGGTCCGGCGCCGACCAGCAGGATCTCGCCGCCCGTCGCAGCCGTCACCTCGCCCCAGCCGAGCGCCGACAGCCGCTCGCCGAGGAAGCCGAGGTAGTGATCGAGCGACACGGCCACGGTGAGCGGGTCGTCGTCGCGGGGGAGGCCCAGCGCCTGGCGGACGTCCTGGTGATGGGCGTGGAGGTCGCCCACGAAGTGGCTGCCGAACTCGTAACCGAAAAGGCGGAGTCCGCCGGCGAACGTCGGTGCTTCGCGGTCCCACTCGTCGACGAGGTCGGCCACGGCGCGGTCGTTTCGGTCCGCCACGATGCGGGCCGCCCACGCCACGGCACCCTCGTCGGCGGGGTCGGGGAAGCGCTGGGCGTTGAGCTCGGCGGTCAGCCCGGTGACGTGGGCGAGCACGTCGCGCACGCGCCAGTCGGGCGTCGCCGGCACGGCGTGCTCGAGCTGCCCGGCGTCGAGCGCGGCGATCGTGGCGACGAACGTCCCCTTGGTGCGCAGGTAGACGTCGCCGGTGTCGATGGTCTGCGGTCGGTCGGTCATCGCCGCCCGGTCTACCAGCGCGCCGCGTGCGGCCACCGCGCGTCGCGGCTCGACGATGCCACCACCCGGGGAACACGGTGCGTGACGACCGCGTCAGTCCTGCTCAACGATCATGGAGGATGACGGGTTCGTGCCCCGCCACTCGTTCGTCAAGATCCACGTCGACGCGCTCAAGTCGGGACCCGAACGCGCCGACTGGAGGGCCGTCGTTGCCCGTGCGCCGCAGTGCGATCACCATCGCCGAATCGCGTCCGGCACCCTGACTGACCGCGTCGCGCGGGCAACGACGTCCCGCTCGATAGGGTCCGCGCCATGGACACCGTCTCCTACGACGTGCTGGTCGACGGCTTGCGCTTCCCCGAAGGACCGCTGGCGCTGCCGACCGGCGACCTGCTCGTCAGCGAGCTCCTCGGTGCGGCCGTGCAGCGCGTCTCGCCCGACGGCCGGCTCACGCAGGTGGCGCACGTGCCGGGCATGCCCAACGGGCTGGCGTTCGGGCCGGACGGTGGGCTCTACGTCGCCAACATGGGAGGCATCCCCGAGGGGCGGGCCCGCGACGGC
Source organism: Actinomycetes bacterium (assembly GCA_031423915.1). Lineage (GTDB taxonomy): Bacteria > Actinomycetota > Acidimicrobiia > Acidimicrobiales > Ilumatobacteraceae > JANMAT01. The sequence goes on from JANPGL010000853.1 coordinate 10,322, forward strand.
ATCCACCCCGACGCCGTCGGCTATCGGGGCGGCTCGATCCAACGCGTCGACGTGCGCACCGGCGACGTCGTCGAGGTGTGCACGCACGCCGACAACGGCGAGCGCCTGCGGGCGCCCGACGACCTCGTGTTCGACGCGTCCGGCGGCTGCTGGTTCACCGACCTCGGCCGCTTCGACACGGGCGGCCCGTTCGTCGACAACACCGGCATCTACTTCACGACGCTCGACGGTGGCCCCGCGCGCCTGGTCGCCCCGGCGACCACACCGACGAACGGCATCGGCATCACGCCCGACGGCCGACTGTGGTGGACCGAGTACCTCACCGGCCGGCTGCTGGTGCGCGATATCGCCGGTCCCGGCGAGCTGCGTGAGCCCGCCGTGGCGCACGGCGACTGCGTGTTCTCGCACCCCGCACCCATCACGTTCTTCGACTCGCTCACCGCCATGGCCGACGACGGGGTCACGGTCGCCGTGCACGACACGACCGAGACGGGCCGGTCGGGGGTGATGTCGTTCGACCGCACGGGCGCGCCCGCCGCCTTCGCCCCGTTCGACGACCCGTACACGACGCACGTCGTGTTCGGCGGCCCCGACCGACGGACCGCCTACGTGACGCTGTCGGCCACGGGTCGCATCGTGACGCTCCCGTGGCCCGTCGCCGGCCATCCGGCGGTGTACGGGCCGCCATCCTGAGCGGACGTCAGGTCAGCGCCGAGCGCGTCGTCGACGACGGCTCGGCCCCCGACAGGAGCCAGCCGCCGAGAGCGGCGAGCACCGGTAGGCCGAACACGATGGCGGCGAGATCCGTCAGGGGCACGTCCCGCAACGACGACAGGTCGCGGTGGTGCCAGGCCACCAGGGCGGCGTATGCGCCCGCCGTCCCGAGCACGCCGCCGACGAACCCGAGTGCCGCCGCCGTGACGCCGACCATCGAACGCCGCATGTGGGAGCTCGCACCGACGGCGGCCAGCACGCGCGCATCGCCCGCCGTCTCGCTGCGGATGAGCCCCACGGTCATGGCCAGCACGCCTAGCGCCACGAGCAGGCCGGCCGCGGTGGCCGACGCGCGCAGTCGCCCGTAGGAGGGCCCGTCGTGCGGCGTCTCGACCGAGAGGCCGGCCGCCGCCGCCGTGCGCAGGGTCGCCGTGAGCTCGGCTGCCGTGAGCGCTCGCGTGCTCCGCACGGCCCAGCCGGCCGTCGACGGGCGCAGGCCCATCGCGATCACC
>JANPGL010000854.1:0-2387 GCA_031423915.1 Actinomycetes bacterium
CTGGGCGGTGGCATCGTCGGACGCGACCGGCGCACCGGCGGGGGGAGCGAAGGGGGAGCGAGGGAGCGGCTCGGTCGTCATGACCCAAGAAGACCGCCTGCGGCTCCGACCACGCCCTGCGAATCCTCCGAGTTCCCTCAGACTTGGGGCGTCAACGGGCCCGGCGGGCGCGCAGGCCGAACAGCCGCAGCGCGGTCGGGTACATCGCCGCACCGGCCACCAGGACGAGGATGCCCTGGAAGGCGACCGTCGTGGCGTCCGAGCCCGAGGCGTACCCGTGCACGATGGCCAGCACCACACCCGGCACGGAGATCAGGTGGATGCCGTGCCACCAGCGCCGGGACAGGCGGCGCTTCAGGGGCCGCCACGAGCTCACCACGGTCACCAGGAAGGCCCAGAACGCCACGACGCCCCAGGCCAGGCCGCGCAGGAACGACGTCGAGGTGCGCGGTACCAGCGCGTCGACCAGGCCGAGGCCGTCGACCACCGCGGCCACCAGATGGGCGACCGTGAACGCGAGCGCCAGGCCACCCAGCCAGTTGTGCAGGTCGAGCCACCAGGCGGGCGAACGGCGCGTTCCGGTCTGGCGGGCCGAGAACAGGAATCCCCAACCCAACGAGGCCACGGCCAGCAGCGTGGCCACGATGCCCGTTGCCCGGGTGAGGAACCACCAGACGTTCACCGCCCCCATCTGAGCACACGCGGGCGCGAACCGCCTGGGAGTGCGGGGTGCATCGGCCGCCGGGCAGGTGCGCTCAGGCGGGCGGCGTCCAGCCGACCTGGAGCCGCTTGATGCCGTGGATGAACGGCGACTTGAGGATGGCGGGCTCGGTCAGCGCCACGAGGTCGGGCACCTGACGGTGCAGCTCGGCGAACGCCATCGTGATCTCGCGCCGGGCCAGGTTGGCGCCCAGGCAGAAGTGGGGGCCTCCCGAGCCGTACCCGACCTGCGGGTTGGGGTCGCGGGTGACGTCGAAGCGGTACGGGTCCGCGAACTTGGTCTCGTCGCGGTTGGCCGAGGCGTACCACATCGTCAGCTTGTCGCCCTCGGCGATCTTCTGGCCACCGACGACGGTGTTCTCGGTGGCGCGCCGGCGCATGTAGATGACCGGCGAGGCCCAGCGCACGATCTCCTCGGCGGCGGTGCGGGCGTGGCCGTCGAAGTTCGACCACCAGCGCGCCTTCTCGTCGGGGTAGCGGCTCAGCGCCACGACGCCGTGGCTGATGGCGTTGCGCGTCGTCTCGTTGCCGGCGGCGGCGAGCAGGATGAAGAACGACGCCACGTCCATGTCGCTCAGGCGCTCGCCGTCGACCTCGGCCTGCACCAGGTTCGTGGTCAGGTCGTCGGCGGGCTTCGAGCGACGGGCGTCGGCCAGCGCCAGCCCGTACGCGGCCATGTCGTTGGCCACCTTCTCGAACTCCTCGAACGTGGCGGCGATGTCCTCGTCGCCAACGCCGAGGATGACGTTCGTCCAGTAGAAGACCTTGTGGTGGTCCTCCTCGGGGATGCCCATCATGTCGCAGATGACCTGCACGGGCAGCGGTCCCGAGAGCGCCTGGACGAGGTCGCACGTGCCGTCGGGGTGGTCGGCGACCATCGCGGTGACCAGCCGCTCGGCGCGCTCGCGCACGTACTCCTCGACCTGGGCGACGACCTTGGGCGTGAACGCCTTCTGCACGATCGAGCGCAGCCGGAAGTGGCGCGGATCGTCGAGCACGATCATCGAGCCGAACAGCTCGGCCACCTCGGGCGCGGTGTCGCCGATGACGATGCTCGGCCACGAGCTGAACGTCTGCGGGTGGCGGCTCACGTGCCACACGTCCTCGTACGACATCAACGCCCAGTGGCCGTCGCCTTTCGGGAAGCCGGCCAGGGCGGGCTCGTCGTGGAACGAGACGGGCGCCTCGGCGCGCAGGGTGGCGAACGCCGCGTCCCTCACGTCGTCGGACAGGCCCCAGAAGTCGAAGTCGCCGAGGTTGATCTGCTCGAGCGGCATGCGCTCGGGCGCGACCCCGTTGGTCCGTGTGGCGATGGCCATGGATCCCCCCTTGTTTCCCTGGCTGGCGCGCGTCAGTCAAGCACATCGCGCGGGGGGCTCCGGACAACTCTGTGGCACCCCTTCCGTATCGTTCGGGACATGGATCTGACGGCGTTGGTCGAGCGGGTGGCGTCGTTCGACGCGGCCTGCCGCGACCGGGACGAGATCCTGTCGGTGGCCAAAGACGTCGCCCGGCTACGCCGCTGGCTCGACGGGCGCGACGCCATCGTCACGGGCGCGCTCAGCCGCGTGTCGTCCTACCCGGAGAAGTCGTTGGCCGACGCCACCCGCGTGCCGCTGCGGAACGCCGAACGCTCCAAGGAACGATCCGACCTGACCGCCGCGGCA
>JANPGL010000855.1:0-6451 GCA_031423915.1 Actinomycetes bacterium
GGTGGGTCCCGGCGCCGCCGCCGCCGGCGGCCTCGAGCCCTACCTGACGCCGAACGCCGACTTCTACCGCATCGACACCGCGCTCTCGATCCCGAACGTCGATCCCGACACGTGGAAGTTGACGATCGGCGGGATGGTCGACAAGCCCATCGTGCTCACCTACGACGAGCTCCTGGCCCGCCCGATGGTCGAACGGATCGTCACGCTCACGTGCGTGTCCAACGAGGTGGGCGGCGACCTCATCGGCAACGCGCGCTGGCTCGGCGTGCCGCTCAAGGACCTGCTCGACGAGGCGGGCGTGAAGCCGGGCGCCACCCAGGTGGCCAGCCAGTCGGTCGACGGGTGGACGTGCGGCTTCCCCACGGCGCTGGCGCTCGACGGGCGCGACGCGCTGATCGCCGTGGGCATGAACGGCGAACCGCTCCCCCGCCGCAGCGGGTACCCGGCGCGGCTGGTGGTGCCCGGGCTGTACGGCTACGTGTCGGCCACCAAGTGGCTGAAGGAGATCCGCCTGACCACGTGGGAGGAGTTCGACGGGTACTGGGTGCCGCGCGGATGGTCGAAGGAAGGTCCGATCAAGACCTCGAGCCGCATCGACGTGCCCCGCAGCGGCGAGAGCCCGCCGGCCGGCTCCGTCGTCGTGGCCGGCGTGGCGTGGGCGCAGCACCGCGGCGTCGCCAAGGTCGAGCTCCAGATCGACGACGGAGACTGGGTGGAGGCCGAGTTGGCCGAGCAGCCGACGGTCGACAGCTGGCGCCAGTGGCGCTACGAGTGGGCGGCGGCCGCGGGCCGCCACACGATTCGCGTCCGCGCCACCGACGGCACCGGCGCCGTCCAGTCGGCCAAGTCGGTCGACGTGGCGCCGAACGGCGCCGAGGGCTACCACCGCCGCGCCATCGACGTCGTCTGACCCGGCGCGGCGCCGCCCGCCGTCGGGTACGCCGTGGCGCGAAGTGGGTCCGTAGGATCCCGCCGTGGCCCACGAACCGTTCTTCACCCCGACCGAGCGCGGCTTGGTGCCCGGCGCGGCCGCCTGCGGGCCCTGGGCCACCGACATGATGCACGGCCGGCTGCTGGCCGGCCTTGCCGCCATGGCCATCGAGCGCGATCACGCCGTCGACGGCTTTCGGCCGATGCGTCTCACGGTCGACCTGTTCCGCAACCCGCCGCGGGAACCGGTCGAGGTGACGACGTCGCTCGTGCGTGCCGGCGGGCGGGTGCGCGCCGTCGATGCGCTGGTGCGCCTCGGCGGGCGCGACGTCGCCCGGGCCAGCTCGCTGTTCCTGCGCACCGGCGAGGACCCTGCCGACGACCACGTGCCGGTATCGGCCCCGTGGGACGCCCCCTCGGTCGACGAGATCGGCGCCGCGCTGGACCCCGACGCCGCGTTCGACGTGGTGGCCGTGCCGGGACGCGGCTTCGGTGACCCCGGCCCGCGCCAGCTCTGGGTGCGCGACGCCCGTCCGCTCGTCGCCGGGCAGCCGGTGTCGCCGTTCGTGCGAGCCGCGCTGGTGGCCGACATCGCCAGCCCGCTGGCCAACTTCGGCGCCGCCGGCCTCGACTACATCAACGCCGACCTGACGCTGCACCTCGGTCGGCTGCCCGAGGGCGAGTGGATCGGCGCGCAGACCGCCGAGCGGGTGGCGGGCGACGGTGTGGCGCTGGCCGTGACGACGCTGCACGACCGGCGCGGTCCGATCGGCGCCAGCACGGTCTGCGCGGTGCGCAACCCGCGCCTGGCCCCTGCGGGGTCGTGACGTGGGTCCTCTCGTCGCGCTGACGTTCGACAACGGGCCGACGCGCCGGGTCACGGAACGGGTGCTCGACGTCCTCGACGAGCGCGGCGTGCCGGCGACGTTCTTCGCCGTGGGCCGGCGGCTGGACACGCCCGACGGGCGGGCCATCGGCTCCGAGGTCGTCCGTCGGGGCCACACCCTCGGCGGCCACACGTGGAGCCACGCCGTGCCCTTCGGGCTGGGCGACGACGAGGTCGTCAGCCGCGAGCTGCTCGACACCGCGGCGGTCGTCGGCGCGGTCGGCGGCGACCCGCTCCTGTTCCGGCCGTACGGCATCGGCGGCGTCGTCGACGAGCGCCTCATGAGCGCCCATGGCGCTCGCCTGCTGCGCGACGGCGGATACACCTGCGCGCTGTGGACCTCGGTGCCGCGCGACTGGGAGGACGCCGACGGGTGGCCCGCTCGGGCCGTCGCCGACATCGCCGCCACCTCGCACTCGGTCGTGGCGCTCCACGACGTCGCCGCCGCCGCACTCGACCGCCTCGACGACTTCCTGGCCCGGTGCCTCGACGACGGGGTCGTGTTCACCCGTGCCTTGCCCGATGCCTGCACCCCGATCCGGGCCGGTCGGCCCACCGTGTCGTACGACCTGCTCGGCGTGAGCGGCGCCGACCCGCCCCACGAGCCGGAACGGCACGAGCGCTCGTAGGCTGGTCGCCGTGCAGCGACTGTCGGGCATCGTCCAGCACTATGCCTGGGGCTCCACCACCGAGCTGCCCCGCCTGCTCGGCGCGGAGCCCGACGGACGGCCCTGGGCCGAGCTCTGGTACGGCGCGCATCCGTCGGCACCGTCGACGCTCCCCGACGGCCGGGCATTGGACGCGGCCATCGCCGCCGACCCGACCCACTGGCTCGGCCACCGCGTCGCCACCCGCCACGGCGCCCGGCTCCCCTACCTCGTGAAGCTGCTGGCCGCGGGACAGCCCCTGTCGCTCCAGGCCCACCCGTCGGCCGCCCAGGCCGTCGACGGCTTCGCCCGCGAGAACGCGGCCGGCGTGCCCGTCGACGCCCCCGAGCGCCTGTACCGCGACGACCAGCCCAAACCCGAGATCCTCGTCGCCCTCACCCGTTTCGACGCGCTGTGCGGGTTCCGGCCCGTCGACGCCACGGTCGAGTTGCTCCGATCGCTCGCCCGGCGGGGCGCCCGTGGGCTCAAGCCGTACGCCGACCTGCTCGCCGACGCCGGCGACGACCCGCGCCGGTCGCTGGCGTACGCCGTCGGCACCCTGCTGACCATGGCGCCCGGCGACCAGCGCGACCTGGTGGGCGAGACCGCTGCGGCGTGCGAGGGGCACGGCGGGCCGTGGGCGCTCGACACCGGGTGGGCCGCTCGCGTCGCCGAGCTCCATCCCGGCGACGCCGGCGTGGTGGTGGCGTTGCTGTTGAACTGCGTGCGGCTCGAGCCCGGCCAGGCCGTGTTCCTCGACGCCGGCAACCTGCACGCGTATCTCGGGGGCACGGGCGTCGAGGTGATGGCGAACAGCGACAACGTGCTGCGGGGCGGGCTGACGCCGAAGCACGTCGACGTGCCCGAGCTGTTGGGCGTCGTCGACTTCTCGCCGCTCGTCGACCCCGTGATCGATCCGGTCATCGACGCGCCCGAGCTGCGCTACACCACGACGGCGGCCGAGTTCCGGGTGAGCGTGGTGCCGCCCACCGGTGACGGCCGCCGACGACACCTCGTCGACGGCCCCGAGATCGTGCTCTGCACCGACGGCGCGTTCGACGAGCTCGACCCGGGCCAGGCCGCCATCGTGCCCGCCGATGCCGGCGAGTGGGCCCTCAGCGGCGACGGCACGGTCTTCGTCGTCGCCGTCGGCCCCTGACCGACCGCGGCGCTCACCGTCGTCCGCTGGTCCGGATGCGGTCGAGTAGGCGCGCGAGGGCGATCGCCTGGCTGATCGGACGCGGCCACGGTTCGAGACCGCGAACGGCCCGAGCGAACGCGTCCACCATGCCGAGGTAGGGATCGTCGCCGACCGTGGCGACCGTCTCGGTGGTGCCGTCGACGCCGCGGCGATCGAAGGACGTCGCCGCCGCGCCGCCCGTGAACGCCGGACCGGTCACGTCGATGCTGCCCGCCGTGCCCGTGAGCTCGAGCCGCTGACACTCGGGGAGCTCGAAGGACACCAGCGCCGACGCGGTGCGCCCGTCTCCCCAGTCGCACCACACGGACGTGGTGGCGTCGACGCCCGTGGGGCTCGGCCGTGACGCGGCGGCCACCGTGACGGGGTCGGCGCCCCACAGGGCCACGGCGGTGCCGAGCGCGTAGATGCCGACGTCGAGCAGCGCGCCGCCGCCGAGCGCGGGATCCCACCGGTAGTTGGCGTGCTGGTCCGGTCCGAGGGCGAAGGTGAACTGCCCTCGGACGTGGCGCACCTCGCCGAGGTCACCAGCCAGCGCACGGGCGGTCACTGCGGCCCAGCGCGCACCGAACGGGCTCATCCACGCCTCGGCGAGCAGCACACCGGCCCGATCGCAGGCGGCGACCATCGCCTCGGCATCGGCGGCATCGACCCCCAAGGGCTTCTCGCACAGCACGTGCTTGCCCGCGTCGGCCGCCGCCTCGACCCACCGACGGTGGTGTCCGTTGGCCAGCGGTACGTACACCGCCTCGACCTCGGGCCGGTCGAGCACACCCGCGTAGTCCCCGGCGTCGAGCCCGGCGAGGTGGGCGGGCACCGGGCCACCCGCGGCGGCCACGGCCACCACCTCGCAACCGGTTGACGCCACCATGGCCGGGATCACGGCCTGGTTGGCGATCCACGACCGTGCGCCGAGGATGCCGATCCCCACCGGGCGCAGCCCGGTCACCAGGTTCGCTCGTCGAGATCCACCACGGCGGACCCGTGGGCACCGGCGCGCTGGGCCGCTTCGAGCACGGCGACGACATCGCGGCTCTGATCCGCCGGAACGGCGAGGGGTTCGCCGAGCAGCAGATGGTCGGCCAGGTTCCGGTGGAACCCCCACCCGGGGGGCGGTGCCGGCGGGAGCACCTGTTCCACGGGTCCGTAGCCGGGCTCGTGGCGCACGAGGCGGAGATCGACGGGAACCTCGGCGTGATGGTGGACGTGCGTCACGTGCCCTCGGCCCGCCTCCACGGACTCGACGCGCAACGGCCGGTAGTGGCCCTCGATCGTGCCCGCGGTGCCCTGCACGAAGAACTTCGGTCGCCGCACCGCCGACACGTCGCTCTGTCGGAAGGTGGCCTCGCGTCCGTCGGGCCAGTGCATCCACACCGTGACCTGGTCGGCGTTGGTGACGTCTCGCCAGACGCGCTTGTGGCTCGTGGTGATGACGCGGGCGGGCGGCCCACCGTAGAGGCGCAGGATCCAGTCGATGTGATGCGAGCCCCAGTCGTACACGGCGCCGCCCGAGATCGTCTCCTCGGAGTGCCAGGCCCGGCAGGGATGCTCGAACCCGCCGACGAAGGTCTCGATGTTGAAGACGTCGCCGACCAGCCCGAGGTCGAGGGCGCGGCGCAGGGCCAGGAAGTCGGTGTCCCACCGGCGGCTCTGGTGCACGGTCAGGACGCGCTGGTTGGCGGTCGCGGCGGCGCGCATGCGGTCGGCGTCGAGCGTGGTGAGGCACATGGGCTTCTCGACGACGACGTGCTTGCCGGCCTCGAGCAGCCCGACGGCCACGTCGGCGTGATGGCACGGCGGCGTGGCGACGACGACGAGCTCGACGCCTTCGTCGGCGCCGAGCTCGGCGGCGGTGGCGTACGTCCGCAGCGCCGGGAAGTCGACGACGGCGGCCGCGCAGCGCTCGACCACCGGGTCCACGGCGGCCACGAACGCCAGCCCCTCGGTCTCCGTGGCCGCCAGGCCGTGGAGGTAGCCCATCCCCCCGTGGGGGCCGTAGCCGACGACGGCCATGCCGATCGCCGGCCGGGGCGGCCCGGGCGGTGTGAGCAGACGCCGGACGTACGATCCCAGCGCACCGTGGGCCAGCGGGGCGTCGCGGTCGGCGATCGCCAGGGTGATCACTCGACCCTGTCCGACGGATCGGACCGTGAGCACCGGCACGGGGCGGAAGCCGACGCTGGTCGTCGCCGCCACCTCGACGTCGCCGCTCACGACGTGGACCCGGTGCAACGGCGCGAAGATGCTCGCCTCCCGGCCGAGGCGCGCCGCCTCGGGACGGTCCGCCCAGGCGACGATCCACTCGGCCGCCGGCTCGACGGCTTCGGCGACGACCCCGGTCAGCTCGACCAGCCCCGCGTCGTTCGGCTCCGGCACCACGACGAGCGCTCCGCCCGACGAGACGAACCGGCGCAACTCGTCCAACGACGCGCCACCCGCATCCGTCGATCGGCCCACCACCAGTCTGACCTCGACGGGACACTGACCTACGGACCCGAACAGTTCGACCTCGCCGGCCGTGTACGTGGATGTCACCGGCGGAGTCTTACCGACCTGCGATCCCGGCGACGCACCGTGCGTGGCGCGAGCTTCGGGTATCACGGGGCCGACGACGGGATCTGGTGGGTGACCGTCGAAAGGATCCACCATGAACGACGACCTCCGCTCCCGTGTCCACGCCCTCGAAGCCGAGCTGGCCGCCGTGCGCGCCGAGCTCGACGGGGGCGCCGCCCGGGTCACGTCCCGGCGCGGCCTGCTGCGGGCCGCCGCCGCCGCGAGCGCCGCCGGCGT
>JANPGL010000856.1:0-4270 GCA_031423915.1 Actinomycetes bacterium
CCGCACCGATGGCCGCACCCTCACCCTCCTCGCCATCGACCAACACGACCTACCCTCGTAGCAGCCAGGCGCGCTCACCCCCGACGACTTATCACGATGGTCGCTGGCCGGCGCGACAGGACGGGTCGCATCCCGCCGGGCAAGCGCACGCAACCCCCAACGACCGGCCGCGACGGCGCAAAGCCGCCGGGCGATCACCGATGGCGTTCGCAAACTCATGCGCCTGGGACGCCGCCCCTCGCCGGCAGTGGGCCGGCGGTACCAGGGGTGAAGGAGGAGCCAAGTGGTGCGCATCGCGGCCTCATCCCTCGTCATCCCGCCGACCCCATTGCGCAACACACCGTTGTCCCGTCGACGATCGCGTGAAGTTGTGTACGCGGACCCTGGGTCGACCTTGTCGGCGATGCCCTGGTGGTTGTCCGGGGCTGTGATGCGGCTGTGAGTCAGACGAAGTAGCCGAGTACGTCGACGATGACGTGGGTACGTCCTGATCCACCGGCCCGGATGGCGAGCGTGGCCTCGCCGCCTAGCTTCGTGGCGACGAGGTTGGCCACGATCTGGTTCGCTGCGTACCAGTTGATGTTCGAGGTCGGCGGTGCCTCGCCATGCTCGCCTGGTCCATAGACCGTCAGGTAGCCGCTGCTCTCGGTCTCGGCGATGGTCACGTTGACGAGGGCACCGTAGTTGTAGGTCGGCACGACCCCTTGCAGCGAGAAGCCAATGGCGTTGCCGCTGGCCAGCTTGCCAGGGCTGCTCACGCCGGGCTGCAGCTTGTAGGGGTCGGCGTCGCGACTGTCCCAGACCCGGACGGGGTCGATCAGGACCAGCGTCGCCGTGGCGCTGAACGACTCGAGCAGGGCGCTGTGGAGGACCGCTCCGGTCGACAACGCTACGTTCACGCTGTAGCTCCACACGGACGGCTCGGCGATGTGGGGACGGTCCGGCAGCGGGAGCGCCACCGTGGTCACCCCGTTGGTGGCCGGGTAGGTCCCGGAGACGAGGTCCTCGACCGAGCCCGGCCGGTAGCGCGACAACGAGATCGCTCCGCTCTGGCCGCCCGGATCGAGCACCACCTGCAGCTCCTCGATGAGGTCTCCCTCCGTGGGCACGACCGGCGCGACGTACGTCGCCGATCCTGTCGCGTGCAGTGCACCGTTCGTGATCTGCCAGACCGCGGTGGAGGTGGCGGGTCGGAACGCCGCGGCTGGCAACCGGTGGTGCTTGAACACGGTCGGGAACACCGCCGCGCCCCCGACGGCCACGGTCGACTCAAGCGATCGTCCCGTTGCTGACGCTCTCGTCACCGAAGGGGCCCGTCCCGACCAGTACGAACCCCCGACGGCGATGGCACCGATCCCGCCGAGCACTGCTCGCCGGCCGACACCGGCTCCGATGTCAGTCATCTTCTACCCTCGTTCCTCCATCGGACTGTAGGGCGGTCACGGCCCCGGGTACAACGCCCAAGTCTCGCACGACAGAACGATCACGCTCTGGCACCCGATCGGTCACGGACACGTCATGCTTCGAGTTCGACATGTCGACCACGTCGACCACGGTTCGCCCCATCGCGCCGGATCCCGAGCGGGCGGCGCGTGCTAGGGGCCGAGCGGAAGTGGTGCGTTCCCGGGCCGTCGACATGATCATCCACTCGGTGGCGACGATGCCGAACTGCGGCATCCACGAGCAGATTTCGCCGAAACCCGGGCTGTGGGCAGTGTGCTGAGCGGATCACGACCGACGCGAAAGTGGCTTCGACTCTGGCGCGGTTGTACCGGATGCGATGAGCTTGCGTCGGAGCCGAATGTCGGACGGGAGGAGCGCCGCGGATGGCCGGAACCGAACCTTGGGTCCTCCGGCTATTGCCGGGTGCGTCGAAGACCGCGGCCGCCGACCTTGGGCACCCGGCGCCGGGGACAGAAGACGGCGGATCCTCTTCGGGGCCGGCGCAGGGATCCATACCGCAGGGTAAGGGGTGCCTCTACTGGCTGCTCTTGGCGCTGTTCATCGCGATCCTCGATGTCCCGCTCGTGCTAGCACCATTGCTCCAGCTTGCCGTGGCGACGAGGTTCTATGAGGCGGAGCCACCGGTGTTCGTACCGGTCGTGGTGCTCATGCTCGTCGCGATGGTCGCGGCGACGGTCTGCCTTTACCGCGCTGTCCGTTGGATGGCGACTCGATCGCCCGGCGACCTGTCACACGGCCTGCGTCGGCGTTGGCGCTGGGGATCGCCGGCGGTCGTCTTCGTCGCCGTACTCGCGTTGGCCACGATCGCCGTGGTCCGTGCCCCGGCCGATCGCGGGAGCGCGACCCCGGGAAAGCCTCCCGCATCCACGGGACGTGTTGTACCGATCGCTTGGTCGACGACGCGACCCGATGCCTGGCATGAGGCCGATGCTCGAGGGCCGACGACCCCGAGCGGATCTGAGATGACCTTCGCCGACCTCTCGATCCGCTTCGTCGGCGACTCGACGCCGAACCACGAGACGGGCCGGCTTGTGGCGACCGGCGCGGACAACACGATCGCGTGGGCGTCCAAGAGGTTGAGCTCTGCGGTCGTCACGATGTGGCAAGACGGCGAGCAGGTCCTTTCGCTGTGGCGCCGGATCGACATCGACGCTGGGTTCGACAATACGAGGACCTCGGCCAGGTACCTGCTGATCGCGTTCGACGGCCGCACCGGCCGCGAGCTCTGGTGGGTCGACGCCTTCAACTCGTGGGCTGGCGGTTCCAACCAGCGCTTCGATCTGATCATTGGCGACGACGCCCTCGTCCTCACCAGCGCCAACCAGGACTACGGCCAACCCCGACCCGACTACGTGGCGGCAATCGACCCCGCCACCGGCTCGGCCCGGTGGCGCTACGAATACCCGCAGGATGGCGCCGTCACGGCCTGCGACGCGGCGCGCGCCGGGACTGTGGTCCAGCTGATCTGCGACGGTTCGGAAGGGCGGGTGTATGCCTCCATCGACCTGTTCACCGGAGCGCGACGATAAGAGGTCCGCGCCAATGTTGGTACGCGCGTAGCCGTCCTGGGTTGTGGAGGCCACGCCGGAGCGGTTCGCGCGTGGCCGACGCAGTGTTGCCGCATCTGGATGGACCCAGGCGAGCCCAGGCGCGAACCCGGTGCCAAGACGCCGGTCGTGCAGCACTCGGTAACGCCGCTCGGGAGTACGGCGCTCGGACCTTTCGCGGGCCGCCCTACTCCGGCCCGAGCAGCCGTGCCGAGGATCGGCGCTACGAGCGACGTCGCCAACCGCGGGCCGCAGTCGCGTTCTGCTCGCCGATCCCGAGCGGCGCCCGCGCCAGGCTCCGCCGGTTCCGAGCGGTCCGCTCGGTCCTCGGGCGGAGCGAACGCGTGCGACACTTGCCCGCCGGCGGACCTCGACCCGTGCGAAGCGAAGACCGACCGGCGGCTGATCGTGGTCGGTCCGAAGATGCGCCCACGGCCGTGGGGTGTCGGTCGTCTGACGGACCCGCCCGCGCTCAGCGCGGCACGAGGGCGCCAGCGAGCGCCAAGAGGGTGTCGGCGTCGTTGAACGGGCTGAGCGTGCACTCGCCGTCCTCGCAGCGGTAGGGCGCGTCGATGCGCACGGCCGCATCCGGGTAGCCGAGCTCGAGGATCAGCCGGCCGGGGATGTCGCCGGGGCAACGGAGCACCGCCGTGGCCCCACCCACCCTGGTCGCGGTGGTACCGGGGCACCCAGGCACCATGTTGGCGGGCGACGAGGCATCCTCGCCGGGTGACGTGAAGACCTGGAGCGCCGGCGGCATGGCGAAGCGCCGATCGATCCGGTCGTACGAGAGCATCACGACGTCACCGGACCAGTCCGCGTAGCTCAGGACGAACCCGGACGCCACAGCCGGACCCTGGTAGGTGGGGCCGAGCCAGTAGGTGGTCATGCCAGCGGGGATCGCCGCCATCAGTTCGTCGAACGTTGGGAACACCACTCCTATCGCCTCCGGCGTGAAGAAGCCCTCCGCGAGCGACGATCGGGCGATGACGTCGGCTTCCCACGTGCTGGTGGCGCGGAACGGCTCGCTGTCGGGAGTGCTCACTTCGACCTCGCGTATCGGCAGGAGCGTGACGGCGTCGAACGACTCGCGCCGGTCGACCTCGCGCGGCTCGATGATCTGGCGCGACACGAACGTGATGGCGTCGTGCCCGTCGACGGTGCCGCGCTCTACGGTGTAGGGCTTGGTGAGCTGGCCCGTCGGGCAGTCGTACACGACCGTGACGGTCGCGGGGACACCCAAGCACGAGGGCAGCTCG
>JANPGL010000857.1:0-3079 GCA_031423915.1 Actinomycetes bacterium
CCGTCCGGTGGCGTGGGGCCGAGCCCATCGGTGATGCGCCGGTAGAACGCGGCGTCGATCGGGACGTCCTGCGTGAAGGCATACATCGGGTCCTCCTGCATCCATCCGAAGCATGTTCGGATGGATGTAGCATCGTGGCCATGGCCCGGCCTGTCAAGCGTCCCTACGACAACGCCGGACGCGAGGCGACGTCGGACGCCACGCGCTCGCGAATCCTGGATGTCGCCCGCGAGGCGTTCACCGAGCGCGGCTACCGGGCCGCCACGATCGCTGGGATCGCCCGCGCCGCCGACGTCCACGTCGACACCGTGTACCAGCTCGTCGGGCGCAAGCCGGCGCTGCTGCGCGAGCTCATCGAACGCGCCATCTCGGGCGGCGACCGAGCCGTCGCGCCCGAGGAGCGCGGCTACGTGCAGGCCATGCGCGCCGAGCCGTCGCCCGCCGGCAAGCTCGCCATCTACGCCGGCGCCGTGCGCGACATCCACGCCCGCATGGCGCCGCTGGTCCTGGCGCTGCGCGATGCCGCCACCACCGACGACGAGGCCCGTACGGTGTGGACCGAGATCAGCGAGCGCCGCGCCCGCAACATGAGGCTCCTGGTGCACGAGCTCGGCCCCGACGGCACGCTGCGCCCCGGCCTCACGATCGACGAAGCGGCCGACGTCGTCTGGGCCACCGCCAGCGCCGAGGTGTACCTGCTGTTCGTCCAGGAGCGCGGCTGGACACCCGAGGCCTACGAACGCTGGCTGGCGGTCAGCTGGTCCCAGCTCCTGCTGCCCGACGGCGGTCGTCCGCGTCGGCGCCCGCGCGGGTCGTGACGCGCCGCGGGGCGTCGCCGCGCCACGACGCGTTCGTCCCGCACGCGTATCCGTCTGGCGGCGCCCCGCTCTGGTTCGGTGCCCTTCCCGACTCGGATAGCGTTCCGGCCGGCGGGCGCCACGCCGACCGGGGGGAGGGAGCACGAGCATGCCCTTACCGCAGATCCTCGCCGGTCCCATCGTGCGTCGCGTCGTCGGCGACGAGGCCACGGTGTGGATCGCCCTGCGCGACGCGGCCTCGGTGGAGCTCGTCGTGTGGGCGGGTCCGCAGCGTTCGACCGGTCCAGGCGCCGTCGACAGTGGCACGCCTCCCGTGGCCCGGGGATCGGCCGACACCCGGGCGTTCGGCGCCAACCTGCACGTGGCCGTGGTGACCGCCAAGGCCTCGGCCGTGCTCGTCCCGGGCACGGTGCACAGCTACGACCTGGTCGTAGGGGCTGCGGGCCTGCAGGCCCTCGGCCTCCTGGCGGACGAACCGGCCGACCCCCGCCCGGCCGGCGTCGATCCGGGTGCGCCCCGGCGCCTGGCGCTCGGCTACGAGCTGGACCGGCTTCCGACCTTCGCCACGCCGGCCGACACGCTCACCGACCTCGTGCTCGCCCAGGGTTCGTGCCGGCGCACCAACGCGTCGGGCCCAGATGCGCTCGCCTACCTCGACGACATCATCGCCGAGCACCGTCTCGACCTCGCCCAGCGCCCGCAGCAGCTGTTCCTGACGGGCGACCAGATCTACGCCGACGACCTCTCGGGTTGCCTCCTGCCCCAGCTGAACGCCATCGGCCGCGAGCTGCTCGGCTTCACCGAGACGCTGCCGATCGAGGGTTCCCCCCGCCCCGTCGACCTGACCGAGTTCCCGGTCGGCCGCCGGCGACGCGTGGTCCGCGAGATCGGTCGCTTCAGCACCAGTGACGGCCTCCACCACCTTCTGTCGTACGGGGAGCTGCTCGCCATGCACCTG
Source organism: Actinomycetes bacterium (assembly GCA_031423915.1). Lineage (GTDB taxonomy): Bacteria > Actinomycetota > Acidimicrobiia > Acidimicrobiales > Ilumatobacteraceae > JANMAT01. Next base: position 1,777 of record JANPGL010000857.1, read on the forward strand.
CTGGTGTGGGGCCCGTCGTTGTGGCGCCCGTTCACGCCCGCGGACGAGGTGTTCGTCCCTTCGAGTCGGGTGGCCGCCAACCACCTCAGCGACTGGGAGGCGTACTACGGGCCGAAGGAGCAGACCTGGGTGGGTGAGCAACGCAAGGGCTACGACGAGGACGTCGAGCGGGCGACGGTCTTCCGGGCGGCCGTCCCCCGCGTGGCCCGAGCGCTGGCCAACGTGGCCACGTACATGATGTACGACGACCACGAGGTCACGGACGACTGGTACCTGTCGCACAGCTGGCGCTCGAAGGTGCTCACCGCGCCCTTCGGGCGCGCCGTCGTGCGCAACGCCTACGCCGCGTACACCGTGTGCCAGGGATGGGGCAACGACCCGGCCGCGTACACCCACGCCGCCGGCGCCGTGCCGACGCGCAACGAGGAGCTGCTCGACGTGCTGCGCCGCGTCGGCGCGGCGCGGGCCATCACCCCGACCGACGAGAACGCGCTCGACCAGCTCCTCGGCCTCACCTCGCCGGAGGCCGCGCCCGAGGTGACGTTCCACTACACGGTGCCGGGCCCGCGGCACCTCGTGCGGGTGCTCGACACGCGCTCCCGGCGCAGCTACAAGGGTCGCCTCGGCCCGCCGAACCTGCTCGGCAAGAGCCTCGACGCCCAGCTGCCCGAAGGGCCGCTCACCGACGGTCGGGAGCTGCTCGTGGTGGTGTCGCCCGCGCCGGTGCTCATGCCCCACGTGTTCGACGCGCTCATCCAACCGCTGGCGTCGACGATCATCGACTTCGTCGGCAACGCCAAGCGCAAAGCCGAGGCCGACCACAACGGCCCGCCACTCACCGGCGCGGAGAAGTTCGACGTGGAGGGCTGGGGGCTCGACGAGGACGCGCTCCATGCGCTCATCCGCCGCCTCGCCACCTACCCGCGTTCGGTGATCCTGTCGGGCGACGTGCACTTCTCGTCGGGCGTGGCGCTCGATCTGTGGAAGGGACCCGATCTCACGGTCGACGCCCGCATCGTGCAGCTCACCTCGTCGCCGCTGCGCAACACGGCGGCCGAGAACATCCGGGCCGCCATCGGGGCTACGGGCTTCTCGCAGCAGCTCCTGCGCGGGCTGCCCGTGGAACGGCTCGGGTGGAACGGCAAGGCTGAGCTGGTGGTGCCGGAGGGTCAGGCGGTGGCGCCGGCGCGGCGCAGCCGCATGCACAAGAACCCGTCGACCGTGCCGGCGGCGGGCTGGCCGCGCGGGACCACGATCCCCGCCGACAAGCCGCCCGACGTGGCGTGGCGCGCCACCGGGTTGC
>JANPGL010000858.1:0-5645 GCA_031423915.1 Actinomycetes bacterium
CGATCGACAACGGAATCATGAAGATCCAGAAGATCGTGAGCCACCCGTTGAGACGACGCATGAAGACAGGATCGCCCTGAACGGACGCCCAGAGCGACTTGACGATTCCCACGAACGGGCTCCTACCCATCGGCGATTCGACACGTCTGCCGAGGCGGTCATCCTGGGTGCGGGCCGTCGGGCGATGCGACGTCGCTCCGATGCCACGGCGAAGACCTTCCGCACATGGAACGCCCGGGTGGAGGTAGCGGTTCGGCTCGAAGCCGAGGCGCCGCCGGGCTGAGCGCGCCAATGCCAGAGCGCCGCTCGCCACGAGTTTCCGTGACGTGTCGGCGCAACTGCCGAACGCGCCGGCGGTGTGTCGTCCCCGCAACGTCCAACCGGTTCTCGTCGACGCCTACCTCGACAGAACCCTTCCAATCGGTGGCGCGCCGGTGGCACCGCGCGCTCGCCACAACTCGCGCCCGACGAGCGGCGGCTGCCTCGGCTCCTCCGACGTGCGAGCGACCGCCTACGGGCACAATCCGTGGCCGGCACCGTTGCCTCGCTACGGCCTCGTGCGCGACCCTTGCCCACCGCCCGGGCGGGGGTCTTCTTCAGCCGATGGTGTCAACACCCGACGAACCCGGCGTCGACGCATCAGCTCCTCACGAGTCAGGGTTGCCGACCGAGACGGCCTACCTGCGGGACGAATTCGACGGCGACGAACCCGTCTTCGACGAGGCACTCGACACGGTGCGCCGACGGGCCGCCCTCCTCTACTAGGGTCGATGCCTCGGCCGTCGTTCTTCGGGTCCGCCGCACTCCGCTCGCTCATGAGGGTCCGACCTCACGTCATCGACTCGGGACGGTCGCTCGTCGCCATCGAGCCGTCCTCCGCGATGGCGAGGCTCCTGGACGTGACCAGCCTGGCATGGCCGGTGACGGTCTCGGGCCGACCCGAACAACCTACGCGTCGAGGCGCCCACCGTGCCCGTGTGCTCGGCGACGTCGGCCCCGGGCTCCGTCGCGGCCAGGGTGACGAGCGATCTAGGGCGGCGGTTCACCGACCGGCGGCGGCACCACGAGCGGGACGTGGAACCAGACCGACTTGCCGCCGGGACGGCGCTCGACACCCCAATCGCTGGCCAGACGATCGAGGATGCGCAGTCCCCGCCCGCCGGGTCGGCCATCGTCGGCATCGCGGAGCGCCGGCACCACGGGCGATTCGTCGTGGACCTCGACGCGAAGGGTCGTGCCGTGGACCTGGACGATCACCTGAGGACTGCTGTGTGCGTGCATGACTGCGTTGGTCACGAGCTCGGACACCAGCAGATCGACGTCCTCCCAGTTCCTCGTCGGCCGGTCAGCGAGAAACGACGAGAGGAACCGACGTGCGGCGCGACTGCTGCTAGGTGAGGCCGGCAGTGCCGTCCGGGCTGCTGCGACGATCGGCTCGATGACCTCCAGAGCGCCCAGCACAGCGAGCAGCTCACGACGGAACTCCGTCGGGCCGAGCCCTTTCTCGAGGTAGCCGACCGCTCCGCCACGCAGGAGGCCGGCGGCGAACGGCGCCCGCCGGAACCCCGAGAGCACCACGATGCGGGCGTCCGGCGCGACGGCGCGCAGCTTCGGCAGAGCCCCGATCCCGTCCATCTCGGGCATCGCCAGATCGAGCACGATGGCGTTGGGCTGCAAGCGCAGCGCCGTCGCGACACCGCTGGCACCGTCGCCCGCCTGGCCAACGACCACAATGCGGGAGTCGGCCTCGAGAGCCTGCGCGAGCAGCGAGCGCAACGGCACCGTGTCGTCGATCAACAACAGTCGGAAACGCGGGGCCGATCCGGTCACGAAGGCGCCGATCGGCCGCGGCGGACCGACCCGGGCTCACCCAGATCGCGTCCGTCGACGAGCAGGCCCGTGATGATCGACTTCGACGTCTCCAGCGTGCGCTCGAGCTCCGCTGCGGCCAGGTCGAACTGCTCGAGCTCCAAGGCCAACTTGGCCGTCGCCAGTCCCTGAACCACGCCGTCGTGGAGCTCCAGCGCCTGTCGGCGCCGCATCTCCAGGTCGTCGAACAGTGCGGCGCCGCGAACCAGAGCCGGAAGCCGCCCGCGCAGCGACCAGTACCAGACGCCGACGACGGCCGTGACCACGTCGAGACCGGAGAGCCAGGGATCGTCGTACACGCCTCGCATGCCGTGATCGCCCGGGCCGGACTCCCAGAGGAGGTGGACCGCATGGGCGCCGTGATGGAGCGCGCAGGTGAGGAAGATCGCCGCCGTCGCGACGGCCAGCGGGTTCGAACGCCACTGTGCGCCCCGCCGAATGCTCACCGCGATCGCCCCGGAGATCGCGAGGTAGGCCACTGCGACGAGCGCGTTGGCCGCCGCCCCGATCTCCCACCACGGCATCGCAACCCCCTTTGCTCTGGTGCCATTGGGTGAACAGGCAGGCTTAGCGCCGCTCATCCAACAGCGATGATAGAACGACCCTGTCGATCGACCTTGCTGGCGACGTGCCAGGCCGTCAGCGCCGCGGCGTCGCCCGGAACGATTCGACGGATCCGCCGGGTTGGGCGCGGGGGTTCGTTGGGCATCGACGGCCCATCAGTGGCTGCGACGACCGCCGCCGGGCGACACGCCTCCGTTTGGTGTGGAAGGCCGGGGCGGGAACGTCGCACGAACAGCCGGTCGTCGTGGCCTAGGTGGTCGACGCCTCGACGGTGGGAGCCCTGTTGACGTTTGAGGGTTCGCTCGCACGGCGGCTGGCCGCCAACGAGCGGCTCCTTGTGAGCGTCGAGCTGAGTCCGATGTGCAGGTGCACTTCCTGACTTTCTAGCGTGGCGTCGACAGCGGCGGAGGATGGACGGACGGAGGTGGGTGTCGACTACCGCGCCCGCACGCCCACGCGTACGATCTCGACGTCCTCCTGTCGCCTCGTCGGTGCGAACGATGCGCAGCGGCCGAGCCGCACACCGCTCGCCCCGGAGCGGCGCCCGCATCGACGGGGCGGTCAGGCCGACAGCTCGAACGCTTGACCAACAGGTCGACCGGACCGGAGGACGACTATCCGCTGTGGCTTTCCTGCAGGCGGCGGACCTCGTCGCGGACCTTTGTCACGTCATCCATCTGACGGGCGACGATGGTGCGAAGCCCGGGAGACAGTTCCTCATTCGACGCCTTCTCGTACTCCGTCACGGCATGGTCTTCGCCCTGCAGCGATGCCTTCAGAACACCCTTCGCGTCGTGGCCGCTGAGCGCGTCCTTCACCGCCATCCAACCGCGATGAACGGCACCAGCCGGAGTGCTGTCCTCGTCGGCGTCGTCGCCGTAGGCGCCTGCCAGCGCGGTCAGCTCGCTCGACATGCGGGCGCGGTCACGCGCGTACCCGGCGAACTTCGTCGCGAGCTCGGACTCGTTCGTTTCGGCGAGCATCTTCGAGGCCTTCTCGAACCCCTCCCTGCCGTTCTCGAGCGTCTTCACGAGATCCTTGGTGACCTTCTCATCGATTGACATTGCCTTCTCCTGTGTCGTCGTGGTCTCACAGCCATGCCCGTAGGTGGGTGGGGATCAAACACCGACCACACCGTCGGCGATCCCGGGCGAGGCCGGTGACGCACGACCCTGGCCGCAGCTCGGGGTGCCCCACACGGGCGGCTACTGGGCCGCACGCGCCCGGTCGGCCTCGAGGGTGTTCGTCGACGCCTGTCGGTTCGCCCGCTGGATGGCGTCGACCAGCTCGTCCTTGGTCATCCGCGTACGGCGCCGTATGCCGAGCCGGGCGGCGACCTCCCTCAGATGCGTCTTCGACGCGCGGGCGTTCACTCCTTCGGCCGTCTCGGTCGGATACTGGCGCGCCTCGGCCCCCCGCTTGGGCGTCCTGATCGTCGCTCGGGCCTCGCTCGTCCTTCGGTTCCCAATGGTCGCCGACCTTCTCGAACGAGTACTTGAGCGACGCGAACGCGATGCGGTGCGCCGCTTCGCCGTCACCGTGGGTCTCCTCCGCTGCCTCGAGGGTGTGCACGTAGGTCTCCTGCGCCTTCGACGGCGATCGCTTCAGCGTCGACGGCAGCCGTTGCTTCTGTTCCTTGTCGAGAGCCATGCCATGCCCGTACCCCATCGGTTCCGCGGCCGAACCTCGCCGACCGTCGGGGGATCATCGGTGTGTCGAGTGGCGGACACGCGGGTAGTCACCTCGCATGGCTGCGCCCGTCCGACCGCTCGACGTCCTCGCACGAACGGGTGATGTCGTCTGGCTCATCGCTCGGCGGTGCGACGGCACGCGGTCCTCGCAACTGCTCACCGTCGCCGGGGTCGAGCCCGGGGTGTTCTGGTTCCTGGTCGACCGCTCGGACCGCTGGGTGACCGAGATCGCCACCCGGCCCCACGTGGTGGTGGCGGTCGAGGATCGGCGCACCGGAAGCTGGGTCTCGTCCAACGGCGTCGCTCGCCTCGTGGCCGACGCGTCAATCAGCGATCGCTTATGGCACCCGAGCGCCGCCGCCCACTTCTCCGGGCCCCTCGATCCACGTCTCGCCACGCTGCGCGTCGACGTGGGAGAAGACTCACCGGGCGAGCGCTGATCGCGTGTCCGAGGATCGTCCGTCAACGGACAGGGTTACGACGCAGATCCCCCGGTTCGTCACGCCGCACCTCCACCGTCGCGTTGCGCACCCGGACCTCGTAGACCGGTTGGGGTGCGCTCGCCGGCCCGGCCACCACCGCGCCCGTCGCCAGATCGAAACGACTGGCGTGCCACGGGCACACCAGGCACGAGCCGTCGACGCGCCCTTCGTGCAGCGGTGCGCCGCGATGGGTGCACCGGTCCTCGAGGACGTGCAGCACGCCCTGAGGCTCGGCGTAGGCGACCAGCGGTACGTCGGCCGCTCGAACGGCCAGGAGTACGCCGTCCGCCGGTGACGTGGGCAGGTCGAGCGGTGCCCAGTCCGACGGGCCGGCCTCGAACGCCGTGGTGTCGACGCCGACCCCCCGGCGGTACGTGAGATGGCCACCCAGGAACCCCGCCCCCGAGGCGGCGAGCGCAGCCACGAGCCCGGCCGCCACGCCGGCACCGTGCCGGCCGCCGCGCCGCAGGATCCACGACGCGCCGTAGAGCCCGACCGCCACCGTGTTCGCGGCGGCGTGGGCCGTCGCCGTGCGTCGCTCTGCGCCGCGGGTGTCGAGCCAGTCGGCCAGGCCGGTGGCGACGGACGGAACCGCCGCCAGCACACCGCACGCCACCAGCCGTTGGGCGGCCGACCGCGCCGACCGCCCTCCCACGACGTCCAGGGCCGTCGCCGCCGTCCAGCAACCCAGCGGCACGGTGACCGTTGCAGGATGGGCGGGATGGCCCAGCCCGGCGCCCGTGAGGAGCCGGCGCTGCGAACCGCCGGACGCGGTCAGGCGTTCGACCGTCGGCTGGAGCGCAGCGCTCCAACGTTCGAGTCGTTCGGATCGCTCCACCCGGCCCACGAGCGCCTCGATCGTTGCAGTGGCGCGCCGGGTGCGAACCGGCGCACCGGCCGGCTCGCTCACGGGCGATCCCAGTAGCGCAGCGCCCGGCAGGCGATGACGAAGGCGTCGGCGCCGTCGGCGCCGTCCAGGTCGACGTAGCCGTCGTCCGGGACATCGACGAGTCCGGCCGCGGCGAACAGCGCGGACGCC
>JANPGL010000859.1:0-2856 GCA_031423915.1 Actinomycetes bacterium
CGCTCGGCCTCACGCCCCGCGAGCTGCCGGCGCTCGCCGGGCTCCGCGGTGTCGCCGCGCCCGACGGCACCGAGATCCAGATCGCCGAGGTGGCCGACGTGTCCTCGGTCGTCGCCACCGTCGCGACCCAGGGGCAGCCCCTCGCCCGACCGCCACGCGCGGTGCGGACGCTCGGCGCCCGTGTCGACCTCGACGACCTCGGCTCCGTCGAGGGCCGCATCGACGACGAGGGCTGGTCGCTCCCCCTCGGCGTCACGCCGTCGTACCGACCGGTGACCCTCGAGCTGCCGGCCGGCATCCACGGGCTCGTGTGCGGTGCGCCCGGTGCCGGCCGGTCGACCACCCTCGCCACCATCGCCCGCGCCGCGCAGGCGGCCCACGGCGACGTCCGGCTGATCGTCGTCGCACCCCGGCGATCGCCGTTGACCCGCGTGGGCGGGCGCACCCACCTCGTGACGGATGCCGACGAGCTCGACGCCGCCGTGCGCGCCGCGGGTGACGACCCGCACCTCGTCCTCGTCGACGACGCCGAGCTGGTGGCCGCACCGTTGGCCCAGGCGCTCGCCCGACTCGCCGAGCAACCCCATGACCGTCGGCGCCTCGTCGCGGCCGGAAGGCCCGACGCGTTGCGGAGCACCACCGCGTGGACCGCCGCACTCCGGCACGGTCGATCGGGCGTGGCGTTGCAGCCGGCACCTGGCGACGGCGACGTCTTCCGTACGGCGCTCCCGCTCCGGCTCGGGCTGCCCTCGGCCGCCGGCCGCGGCTACGTGATCTCGCTCGGCACCGCGCTCCTGGCCCAGGTCGCGGTGGCCGCGCCGGGCGACCGACCAGCGCTCTGAACGGGTGGCAGTCCCGCTCACCTTCGTCACGGGCTCCGAGCGACGGGGTCGACAGCGGACGTGCCGACCGAAACCACCTTCCATAACGCCGCCCAGGCACTCGACCAGATCGCCGTGGGCGCCGACGAGCTCCTCCATCCGACCGATGCTGCGTTCACGCCCGACGTGCTCAGCGGCGGCCGCTTCACCACCGACGTCCGACGCGCCATCGACCGCACGGCCGCCACGGCGGGTCAGGTGGCGGAGGCGTGCCGGAACGCGGCGGCGGAATGCCGTCGCCGGGCCGATGCCTGCCGGGCCTACGCCCACGACGTGCAGACGTGGGAGGCGACCGACGAGCGGTACGCGCAGGCACTGCGGCTGTGGCAGGGCCGCCAGTTGGCGCACGTCGACGATCCGCTGAACGCACCGGCGCCCGGCGCCCGTCCGGCCTCGCCCGGGCCTCGGCCGCAGGCCGCCTACGGCTGGATCGGCTGACGCCGGCTGCCCATCAGCTGCTCGTACAGCGACCGTGTTGCCTCCGAAGGCTCCGCGCCGGCGAGGAACGTGTGTAGCTCGTCGAGCGCGCGGTGAACGCTCGTCCGGTTCCCCTGCGCTGCGAACGCCCGCATGCGCAACTGGTAGAGCGTCTCGTCTCCCGGTCGCGCCCGCAACCCGCCTGCGGTGGCCCACACCGCGCCCGTGGCGTCGTCGCCGCGCAGGCACAGCTGGCCGAGCAGCTGGGCCGCGTCCACCACGAGCTGCTCGGCATGGAAGACCAGCTGGTCCGTGAACGCCCACTCGTAGCCGGTGCGCGTGGCGAACGGCCGGCCGCGCACGAGCGCGAGGGCCTCGCGCAGCACGGGCACGGCGTCTGCCGGAGCGACCTCGCGCGCCCACCGGAGTCGCCGCTCGACGCGATCGACATCGGTGATCACCAGCGGCGAGAGCCGGTAGCGGTCGTCGTTGGCCGTCGGGAACAGCAGGCGACCGTCGAGGCCCGCGCCGAGGCGCTTGCGCGCCGCGGACGAGTGGTTGTTGAGCGTCTTGGCGCTGCTCGGCCGGTCGCGCCACAGGTCGTCGCGGATGCGTTCGGCGGTCTGCGGACCCCGGTGGGTCGCCAGCCAGGCGACGAGCTCGACGGTCTTCGCCTGTAGGTCCGTCCATTCGTCGGGGTCATCGCCGGACGCGAGCCCGACCCAGCCGAGCAGTCGCACCTCGACCGAGAACGCCGGCTCGACGAACACCGATCCCGTCACAGCCCACCGCCCGACGGGTCGACGGGTCGATGACGGCGCACGGTGCCCGTCACCAAAAAAGAAGAGGACGACCCATGCCCGCACTCGGTGCAACCATCGAGGACCTCCAGGGCCTCGCCGGCCAGCTCCAGACGACCACCGGCGACATCGGCCAGGTCCGTGACACCACCCACAGCCAGATCGGCGGCGTGATCGAGCGCGTCCGTTCCGCCGGCCAGGACGCGGTGAGCACCGCCCAGTCGCAGATGGACGCGCTTCGCACCACGGTCGACGCCGCCCAGAACCGGGCCGACGGCGCCGACTGGACCGGCGCCAACGCCACCCGGTTCCGCGACGGGTACCACGACTTCAGCACCGCCATCGGCCGGGCCCACCAGGCTGTCACCGACTACTTCGACCAGCTCAGCGCGGCGCTCGACCGCCTGAGCAGCGACACCGAGGCGTCGTTGCGCGACCTGGCGACGTCGCTCACCGAGGCCCAGGCCTCCACGACCTCCATGCAACAGGCCGTCCAGCAGCAGGCCGACAACCTCGACCAGGTCATGAACACCGGCATCAGCTTCGGCTGACCACCCGCCACGTAGCCATCGGGGCCGGTCGGACCACACGGTCCGGCCGGCCCCCGTCGCGTCCGGGCACCGTGGCGCCGAGCGGTCAGGCACTGCGCTCACGTCCGATCAGACGCTCGAAGAGCTCCGTCGTCTCGTCCGACGGTTCGTCGATGCCAGCGAGGTCCTGCAGCTCCGAGCACAGCTGGTTCATGGCCTGGCGCACGC
>JANPGL010000860.1:0-5786 GCA_031423915.1 Actinomycetes bacterium
CAACGTCGCCGCCCACGACGCGGTGCACCGCGCCGTGTCGGCCGCGCTGTAGCTCAGCCGGCGCTCGACCGCAGCGAAGTCCGCCGCAGCAGCAGCAGCGCCGGCATCGACAGCGCCCACAACGGCTGCATCCGCACAGACGAAGCGTACCCCTGGCCGTGCACGCCCTTTGGGTAGTCGGACCGACCGGGACGCGTGGTGCGGCTACCCAAAGCGGGCCGACCCTGGACGGCGGTCCGGGGCCCGCACGACGCGGCCGCTTCGACGGCGTCAGTCAGGCCCGGACGATGGCCGAGAGCATGGCCTGGAGCTTGGCCTGCGTCTCGGCCAGTTCGGCGTCGGGGTCGCTGGCGGCCACGATGCCGCCGCCGGCGAACAGGCGGGCGGTGCGGCGGTCGGCGCTCAGCTCGGCGCAGCGGATGGCCACGGCCCACGTGCCGTTGCCCGCGGCGTCGACCCAGCCCACGGCCCCGCCGTAGCGGCCGCGCTCGAAACCCTCGACCGAGGCGATCAGCGCCAAGGCCTCGGCACGCGGATGGCCGCCCAGTGCCGGCGTCGGCGACAGCTGACGGGCCAGGTCGAGCACCGACGGTGCAGGCTGCGACAGGCGGCCCTCCATGGCGGTGCCGAGGTGCTGCACGTTGGCCACCTGCACGATCGACGGCTCCTCCTCCCAGTCGAGGTACGAGCAATAGGGGAGCAGCGCGTCGTAGACGACGTCGATCACGACGCGGTGCTCCACCTGATCCTTGAGCGAGGCGATGAGCGCGGCGGCGACGCGTGCGTCGTTGGTCGGGTCGCCCGTGCGCGGCGCGGTGCCGGCCAGCGGGTGCGAGCGCAGCACGTCACCGCGCCGCTCGACCAGCAGCTCGGGGCTGGCGCCGATGAACCCGTCGACGGCGTAGCGGAAGCTCGACCCGAACGAGGCGCGCAGCCGCAGCAGGATGCCGTGCACGTCGAGCGGCTGGTCGGCCGTGACGAACACGTCGCGAGCGATCACGGCCTTCAGCAGCGCGCCCTGCTTCACGGCGTCGCGCGCCGCGGCGACGGCGGCCAGGTACGTCACGACCGGTACGCCGCTGCGGATCGTGAACGCGTCGGCACGGGGGTGCGGCGCGGGCGGCGGCACGAGCTCGGCCTCCACGTCGACGGGCGCCAGGTCGTCGCCGTCGACCACGGTGACCCAGCGCTCGCCGCCCGGTCCCTTGCCGACGGTGACCCGGGGGATCACGAGGTGCGCCGGCGAGCCCGGCACGAAAGGCAGGCACCCGACGGCCACCGGCCCGGCACCCGGCACGCCGCCGCCGAGACGGTCGTCGTGCTCGATGGCGGCCAGCACGTCGGCGACGTCGTCGACCGCGACCCGTGCCGCCACACCGCGGCCGGCCAGACCGACGCCGTCGCGCACGAACAGCAGGCCGTCGCCGCGGGCCACGCCGTTCAGGTCGAGCTCGTGGTCGAGCGGGCGGGTGACGGCCCGCAGCGCGCTCACGACCCGCGTGTCCCCGTGAGCAGCTGGGTGATGCCGCCCGACAGCAGCCGGCGTCGGGCGCCCGGGAACCCGGCCGAGTCGAGCCGGGCCATCATCTCGTCGGGCTCGGGCAGGTAGGCCACGCTACGGGGAAGGTACCGGTAGGCCGCCCCGTCCGACAGGAGCGCGCCGACGCGGGGCACGACCTTGCCGAAGTACACCGAGTGGCCCATGCGCAGGACCGGGTTGGCGGGCGTGGCCACGTCGAGCAGGGCGATGCGGCCGCCCGGCTTGACGACCCGGGCCAGCTCGTCGAAGAAGCGCCCGAGGTCGACGAAGTTCCGCAGCGCGAAGCCGCACGCCACGCCGTCGACCGAGGCGTCGGGGAACGGCAGCCGGAGCACGTCGCCCTGCACCCGGGGCGCGCCCGACCGGTCGGCGGCCAGCATCCCGTACGACAGGTCGACGCTGATCGGCACCAGCCCGGCGTTGCCCAGGTCGACGCACAGGTCACCGGTGCCCGAGGCCAGGTCGAGCACCAGCGAACCGCCGGCCAGCCCGAGCGACCGCACGGCCTTGCGCCGCCACCCCACGTCGAGCCGGAACGTCATGATGCGGTTGACCAGGTCGTACCGCGGGGCGATGGCGTCGAACATGTCGCGCACGGCGCGGGCTTTGTCGTCGCCGGTCGGCAGGTCGTCGCGGTCCCAGGTCTTCACGGCTGCCACGGTACGCCCGGCGGCGCGGTCGGGGCGGCCACGTGCGCAGCGTGGCAGGCGTCACTCGGTGGGCGCCGGCCGTCGTGGGCCGATCGCTCGAGGGCGCTCCACGAAGCTGACCACGGGCGACCTGCCGCTGAAGACTTTCCTGTCACGGCCCCGAGGCCGCGGGGTCGGTAGGTGGCATGGACGTCATCGATGCGGTGCGAGACCTTGCTGCCATCGAGGTCGACGCGTGCGATCACCTGGGGGTGCGGCGCGCGTTGGGGCTCGTCCGCCAGGTCGAGGGGTGGTTGGCGTCGGTCACGGCGGCGGCCGTGCGGCGCGGCGAGGTCCTGCACGCCGGTGGCGTGGGCGGCGACATGTCCACGGCGCTGCAGCGCGAGGCGGGGTTGTCGAAGCGCGACGCCCGCGAGGCGGTGGCCCGGGCCGACGTGTTGGCCGGAGCGCCCGGTCTCGCCGACGCATTGGCGGCGGGTGACGTGTCGACCGCGCATGTCGACACGTACCGGCGGGCGGTGGAGCACTCGCCCGCGTTGGCCGGCCGGGTCGACGACCTGGTGGTGGCGGCAGGACGGTTGTCGCCGGCCGAGTTCGCGGAGCACTGCAAGCGCGCCGCACTGGTCGACGAGCCCGAGCAGACCGCCGAGAAACGCTTCGAACGGCAGCGACGATCCACGCGGGTGAAGACGTGGATCGACGAGGCGACCGGGATGTACAAGCTGTTCGGCGAGTTCGACCCGGAGACCGGCGAGAAGCTGTTCACCGTGCTCGAACAGCGGGTCGAAGCGATGTTCCACGACGCCCACCCGGCGACCGCGCCGGCGGACCCGTTGGCCCGCCAGGCCCACCTGCGGGGTTTGGCGTTGGCTGATCTGGTGAACAGCCACACGCCTTCCGTCGGGGCGCCGCGGGCGCAGCTGATCGTGATGATCGATCTCGACACGCTCCTGCGGGCGTTGCACGAACGGTCGGTCATCGACCTGGCCCACGGCGGCACGCTGCCGGCGTCGGTGGTCCGCCGGATGGCGTGCGAGGCCGACGTGATCCCGGTCGTGCTCGGGGGCGACTCGGTCGTGCTCGACGTCGGCAGAGCGCGGCGGCTGGCCACGGCCGATCAGCGTCGGGCGGCGATGGTGATGCACCCCACGTGCGTGGTGCCGTCGTGCGCGGTGCCGTTCCACCAGACCCAGATGCACCACCTCGGGTTCTGGGCCCGTGACGGTGGCTCCACCGACCTCGGCACCCAGGCACCGGTGTGCATCGGGCACCACGGCGACGTCCACGCCGGACGAATCACCATCACCATGGACCCCGTCACCCGAGCCGTCGAGGTGCGTGACCGCCTCGGCACCCTGCTCGAACGAGCCCCGGGTCCACCGGGGCGCCGGCCGAAGTGATGAGCCCGGCCGCCGCTACCATCCTGCGCCCATGGGGACCCCGATGCCGCACACGCTCGACGACCTGACCGCGCCGTGGTTCGCCGAGGTGCTCGGCCGGCCTGTCGCCTCGGTCGACGTCGAACGCATCGGCGTGGGGGTCGGCATCCTGGCCCAACTGGCCCGCGCCACGTTCGACGACGGCACGTCGGTCATCGTGAAGTACGCCGCCGAGAACGACGAGACCCGCGGTCTGTCGAAGCTCTACGGCTTCTATGCCACCGAGGTGGGCTTCTACCGCGACATGGGTTCGCGCCGCGTCGGGCTGCGCCTGCCGGGCTGCCTGCACGCCGACCTGAGCGACGACGGCGAGTTCTTCGCGCTCGTGCTGGAAGACCTCGGCGGCGGGCGCACGCTCGACCAGCTCGACGGTTGCCCGGTCGACGTGGCCGAGCGCGTGGTCGACGCCGTCGCCGCGTTCCACGCCCATTGGTGGAACCACCCCGGGCTGGCCGACCTGGGCTGGCTGCGGCCGCTCAACAACGCGCTCTACAAGGCGGGTCAGGCGCAGGTGCACGCGGTGCTGCCGGCGTTCGACGAGCGGTTCGCCGGTCGGTACAGCGATGCCGCCATGGCCATCGCCCGCCGCTGGGCCGACCGCATGCCCGACATGTACGACCATCTTGTCGACGAGCACCCGGTGACCGTGGCCCACTTCGACCTGCGGCTCGACAACTTCTTCTTCGACCTCCCCGACGGCTCGCCGTTCGCGCTGCTCGACTGGCAGCTGTCGGTGCGAGGGCCGGGCACGCTCGACCTCGCCTACTTCCTCGGCGAGAGCCTCACCGTCGAGGACCGTCGGGCCCACGAGCACGCCCTCGTGCGGCGCTACCACGACGGGCTCGTGGCCAACGGCGTCGCCGACTACCCGTTCGAGCGGTGCTGGCGCGACTACGTGCGCGGCCTGGTGGTCACGCTGTCGATCCCGATGGTCGGCAGCTTCATGCCGATGGCCAACGAGCGGGCGGTCACGCTCGTGGAGACCATGGTCGACCGGGCCATGACCGCGGTGGGCGACCACGCCGCGCTCGGCGCCGAGCTGCTGGGTTGACGCGGTGAGCTGGGTCCCCGTCGTCTCGCTGGCTGACCGGTCGGCCGCGGTCGCCGCCATCGCCGACGCCTGCGAGCGTGTCGGCTTCCTCACCATCGTCGACCACGGCGTGCCCGCCGACGTCATCGACGATCTGTGGGTCACCGCCACGGCGTTCTTCGACCTGCCCGACGACGCCAAGCGGGTCGTCGCCATGCCGTACGCCGGCTACCCGTACGGCTGGTCGCCGTTCACCAACGAGACGCTCAGCGCGTCGCTCGGGCGGGCCACGCCGCCCGACCTGAAGGAGAGCTACGCCATCGGCCTGGTCGACGCGGCCCGGCATGCCTTCGCCGACCCCGACGAGGCCAGCGCGTGGTCGCCCAACCTGTGGCCCGAGGCGCTGCCGGCGCTGCGGCCGGCGTGGGAGCGGGCGTTTCGCACGTTCGCCGAGCTGTCCGCCCGGCTGCTGTCGCTCATGGCCGAGGCGCTCGCCCTGCCGCCCGATCACTTCGCCCCGATGATCGACCGGCACACCTCGGCCATGCGGGCGCTCGACTACCCGGCGCTCGCCGCGCCGCCGGCGCCCGGCCAGCTACGCGCCGGCGCCCACACCGACTACGGCACGCTCACGGTGCTCGTGGCCCGGCACGACCAGCCCGGGCTCGAGGTGCAGCGGCCCGACGGCACGTGGGCGCCCGCCGACCCGGTGCCCGGCGGTCTCGTCGTGAACCTGGGCGACGCCATGGCCCGCTGGACGAACGACCGGTGGCGCTCGACCATGCACCGCGTCGTCACGCCGGCCGAGGGCGGCGCCGAGCGGCGCCAGTCGGTGGCGTTCTTCCACAACGCCAACTGGGACGCCCGCATCGAGTGCATCCCATCGTGCCTGCGCGCCGGCGAGACGCCCCGCTACGCGCCCATGGAGGCCGGCCCGCACCTCATGGCCAAGTTCCGTTCGACCGTCGGCGGCTGAGGGCTGGACGGCTAGAACACCGCCACCGGGTCGAGCCGGTGGATGCCCTCGTCGTCGGCCGGGATGGCGGCGATGATCTCGGCGGCCTGCACCGCCGGCGGCCGATCCGACGTCGGGTCGAGGGCGGCCGCCAGGTGGCCGCTCACGTGGC
>JANPGL010000861.1:0-2852 GCA_031423915.1 Actinomycetes bacterium
GTCGGCGCCAACCCGACGGTGTCGATGTGGGGCGGCATCCCCCAGTACAACCCGGCCAAGCGGTTGCGCGATGCCAAGGCGCGCGGCATGCGGCTCGTCGTCATCGACCCCCGCCGCACCGAGGCCGCCGCGGTGGCCGACGTGTTCCTGCAACCGAAGCCGGGTGAGGACCCGACGGTGCTGGCCGGCATCCTGCGCGTCATCCTCACCGAGGGCCGGCACGACGCTGCGTTCTGCGCCGGTGACGTCGAAGGGCTCGACGCATTGCGCGCCGCCGTCGAACCGTTCACACCCGAGTACGTGGCTCTCCGGGCAGACATCGACGCCGACGAGCTCGTGCGCGCCGCCCGCGTGTTCTCGGCCGGTCGCGTCGGCTCGGTGACGGCCGGAACCGGGCCGAACATGGCGAGGCGCGGCACGCTCACGGAGTACCTGGTCGCCTGCCTCCAGACCGTGTGCGGCCGCTGGCTGCGCGCCGGCGAGCCGGTGCCGAACCCGTACGTGCTCGTGGCCCAGCGCGTGGCCAAGGCCCAAGCCGATCAGCGCACGCCGGCCTGGGGCTTCGGCGAACGGCTGCGCATCCGCGACCTCGGCGACAACGCCGGCGGCCTGCCCACCGCGGCGTTGCCCGACGAGATCCTCACCGAGGGCGAAGGACGCGTGCGGGCGCTCGTCTGCCTGGGCGGCAACCCCGTGGCGGCGTGGCCCGATCAGCTCAAGGCCATCGAGGCGATGGAGGCGCTCGACCTGCTGGTCACCCTCGACATGAAGTGGTCCGCCACGGCGAAGTTGGCCGACTACGTGATCGCCCCCAAGCTCGGTCTGGAGTGCGACGGCATCACCATGCCGAACGAGACGATCTGGGGCTACGGGGCGGCCACCACGGGCTACCCGGCGCCCTACGCCCAGTGGCACGGCGCGGTGTCCGCGCCGCCCGAGGGCAGCGAGGTGATCGAGGAATGGGAGCTGTTCGTCGGCCTGGCGCAGCGCATGGGCCTCGGGCTGCGGTTCGCGGGCGTGGAGCTCGACCCCCACGCGTCGCTCACCACCGACGACCTCCACCAGCTCCTGTGCCGCAAGGCCCGCATCCCCCTCGACGAGGTGAAGCGCCACCCCCACGGCAAGATCTTCGACGACCCGTCCATCGTCGTGCAGCCCAAGGACGAGGGCTGGACGCATCGGCTCCAGGTCGGCGACGAGCACATGATGGCCGAGCTGGCCGACGTGGCGGCCGAACCGATCCTCGCCCACGCCGGCCTTCGGGCCGACGAGCCGTACACGCACCGGCTCGTGTCCCGGCGGCTCCCCGACGTCTACAACTCGAACGGGCTGGAGATGGCGTCGCTGCGGCGTCGCCACCCCACCAACCCGGCGTACATGAACCCGGACGACTGCGCGGAGCTCGGCTTCGCCGACGGTGACATCATCGAGATCGACTCGGGCCACGCCCAGATCCTCGGTGTCGTGGAGGCCGCTCCCGACGTGCGCCGCGGGGTGATCTCCATGGCCCACGGTTGGGGCGACGTCCCCAAGTGGGACGCGGAGGTGCGCACGATCGGGGCCAACACCGGCCGCCTCACCGCCAACGACCGGGACTTCGACCGGGTCACCGGCCTCCCGCTGATGTCGGCCATCCCGGTGAACGTGCGGCGCAGCGACCTGAACCTCGTCGCCCGCTGACGCGGCCGACGTTCAGACCATCGTCGACGGATCGAGGGCACTCGCCAGCGCGGCGGGCTCGCCGAACCCCCGGTCGACGGCCACCTCCAGCACCGTGCGCCCGGAGGCCAGCGCGTCCTTGACGACCTCGCTGGCCTTGTCGTAGCCGATGAGCGGGCCGAGCACCGTGGCCAACGCCGGGGTCCGATCGGCCGATCGGCGACAGCGCTCTTCGTCGGCCTGCATCCCCGCCACGAGCTTGGCGCCGAACACCGAGCACGTCGAGGCGAGCAGCGTCACCGACTCCAGCAGCGCGTCGGCCATGACCGGCAGGTACGTGTTGAGCTCGAGGATGCCCTGCGACGCGGCGAACGCCACGGTGGCGTCGTTGCCGTGCACGCGCGCCGCCACCTGGTTGGCGGTCTCGCACAGCACCGGGTTCACCTTGCCCGGCATGATCGACGAGCCGGCCTGCAACGCCGGCAGGCGCAGCTCGCCCAGGCCCGTGAGTGGGCCGCTGGCCAGCAGCCGGACGTCGTTGGCCATCTTGCCGAGCGCGATCGCCACGGTGCGCAGCGCGCCCGAGCATGCGGCGAGCTCGGCCTGTCCACCCATGTGGGCCATGCGCGCCGGCGTGCCTGCCGCGGCGCGCAGCGGCAATCCGGTCTCGGCGGCGAGGCGGGCCACGGCGTCGGGGGCGACGCCGTCGGGCGCGTTGAGGCCGGTGCCCACGGCCGTGCCACCGAGCGGCAGCTCGCCGAGGTGCGCCAGCTCGTCGCCCAGCCGCCCCGCCGCGGCGCGCAGTGCGTACGACCAGGCGCCGATCTCCTGGCCGAGCGTCACCGGCGCGGCGTCCATCAGGTGCGTCCGTCCCGCTTTCACGACGTGGCCGAGGCGGACCGCCGCCGCATCGAGCTGACCGGTGAGACCTTCGAGGGCGGGCAACAGCTCGTCTCGCACCCCGAGCGACACGGCGATGCGCACGGCGCTCGGCACGGTGTCGTTCGACGACTGCGACGCGTTGACGTGGTCGTTCGGATGGACCGGACGGCCGAGCGAACGAGAGGCCAGCGTCGCCACGACCTCGTTGACGTTCATGTTCGTCGAGGTGCCCGAGCCGGTCTGGTACGTGTCGACCACGAAGGCGTCGGCGTACTCGCCCCGCTCGACCGCGGCGCAGGCCGCGCCGATGG
>JANPGL010000862.1:0-2038 GCA_031423915.1 Actinomycetes bacterium
CGGCGACGCCCCGGCGACCATCGGCTTCGACGCCGTGCCCGACGGCGTGGCGCTCACCTTCGACGGTCCCGGTCGGCAGCTCGCGCCGTCGCCCGGCTACACCCTCGACTACAGCGGACGGGACCCGGGTGACGGTGCACCCCCGTCCGTCAGCCTCCGAGTGGACCGGGGCGGGTTGTCCCCAACGGAACGGGCGACGCTCTACGGATTAGAGCCGGTCGAGATCGGCGGTCGCTCGGCGTTCGTCGGCGCGTCGGGGATTTGGGTGTACCGAAACCTCAACGACAAGGGGAGCATGGTCGTGCTCGACCTCGGTGGCGGCGTCACTGCGACCGTGAGCGGCTGGCTGGTTCCTCGCGACGAACTGGTCACGATCGCCGGCTCCGTCCACCGCGTCTCGGAAGGTGCGTGGGTACGGGCGACGCGCGGCAAGGCCCAAGAGCCGAGCATGTCCGCGACCACGAGCTCGCTGCCACCCTCGACGACCTCCACCTCGACCTCATCTACGACCGCGCCGACGATCGCGTCGTCCGCTCCGGCCACCGACGGACCGTCGGCGCCGGACACCAGCGGCTGAACGAGAACGAGCGCCCGGCAGGGTGCTGGAGAGGCGCGATGGCCTGAGCATGTGTGCCCTGGATCGACGCGACCAGTCCCGTCGCCAACCGCTGGCCGCAGTCGCGTTCTTGCTCGTCGTTCCCGAGCGGCCACCGCGCCAGGCTTCGCCGGTTCCTGGGCGGGGTCAGCGGTGTTCAGGGGTGAGCGGAGTGGTGCACCTTGTGAGGGCCAGTGCTCTCCCGAGCGGGGGGGGTGACACCTGGCGTGTGATTCGGAGGGGCTGATACGCAGGCTGGCGTGCGGTGACGGCCTTCCCCGTACCATGACGTCGTGCCTGCCGAAGTTCGTTCACTCACCGGGACCGTCGTCGCCATCACCGGGGCCAGCTCGGGTATTGGGTCGGCCGCTGCCCGCCAACTCGTGGAGGCCGGGGCCACCGTGGCCCTGGGCGCCCGGCGCGTCGATCGGCTCGAGGCCCTCGTCGCCGAACTCGGCACCGACCGGGCGGTGGGCGTGGCGATGGACGTTCGGCAACCGGCTGACAACATTCGCCTCGTGGACGCTGCGGTCCAGCGGTGGGGCCGCCTCGACAGCATCGTGGCGAATGCGGGCATCGGCCTCTATGGCGGGATCATGGATTGGGACGACCAGCGAGTCGCCGAGATGCTCGACACGAACCTGGCCGGCACCGTGTGGTCGGTTCGGGCCGCCGTGCCCAGGTTCCTGGAAGCTGGCGGCGGTGACGTCGTCATCGTGTCCTCGGTCGCCGGTCTACGCGGCGGCGGTGATGAGGCGGTCTACGCCTCGACGAAGTTCGGGCAGGTGGGCCTGGCCGGCGCGCTCGACCGCGAACTGCGTGTGAGCGGCATTCGCGTCAGTGCCATCTGTCCCGCTGGCGTGGTCACCGAGTTCGCGATGGGCACCGGTCGACTTCCCGACAGCCCGTTCCTGGCTGATTTCCTACAGGCCGACGATGTCGCACATGCGATC
The DNA here is from genome assembly GCA_031423915.1 of Actinomycetes bacterium. Lineage (GTDB taxonomy): Bacteria > Actinomycetota > Acidimicrobiia > Acidimicrobiales > Ilumatobacteraceae > JANMAT01. The sequence goes on from JANPGL010000862.1 coordinate 1,549, forward strand.
GTCACCGTGCTGCAGCAGCCCCGCCGGGTGCGCACCACGATGTGGTCGATGTGGTCGATGGGTCAACAGAGCTGACCCAACCGGTTCTGGTTCTGCGCGTCTGGCACCAGCACCCGGCACGCGCACCCCGCGTGTGGATCCCGAGCGCCGAGGCAACCACACAGCGCCATACTCCCACCCGATGCAGGTGCCGCTCGGCTTCGGCCCGCAGGCTCGCCTCCGCGACTACCGCTGGTGAACGCGGTACGAGCGGCGATCCCACGCGCCGACCGTGCCGGGGTTCGCCGTTTCTGGTGCGGTCGGGTCGGGCGTGATGAAGCGCGTTGCCGAGTGCCAGAGCACCGCCATCACGCTCAGCTCGCGCTGGCCGGGTGACCGGTAGAGCCAGCCACCGATCGTCCATCAGACCCCGGGCGTCGGCTGTGCCGTCGCGGGCGGTCGGATCGCTAGCATCGCGGTGTCGGGCGACATGAGGGTGGCAGCGTTGGAT
>JANPGL010000863.1:0-6152 GCA_031423915.1 Actinomycetes bacterium
GCGGCGGTGTGGACGAGCGTGATCGGTGCCGGGCGTGCGGGCAGGCTGGTGAGTTGGCCGAACGACTGGGCCATCGGCGGACGCTGGCCCGATCTGGCCATCCTCATCGACGTGCCGGCCGAGGTCCTCACCCAGCGGCTCCGTCATCGTCAGCTCGACCGGTTCGAGCGGGAGCCGGTCGAGTTCCACGCACGGGTGTTGGCCGGCTTCCACGAACTGGCCGCTGCGGATCCCGAGCGGTGGGTGATCGTCGACGGCAACGCCCAACCCGACGGGGTGCAACGTGCCGTGCGGGCCGCGGTGCGCGATCGTCTCGGGGTGTGAGCCCCGAGCCGTCGACCGCGTCCACCTCGAAGGTGGTGACCGGACCCTTCCTGGCGGTGGTGGCTGCCGGGGCGTTCTTCTTCTTCGGGATCGGCGTGACGTTGCCGATCCTGCCCCGGTACGTGCAGGACGACCTGGGCGGCTCGGACCTGATGGTCGGCGTCGTGGTGGCGACGTTCGCGTTCTCGGCGGTGCTGGCTCGGCCCTTGGCGGGCCGACTCGGCAACAAGCGGGGTCGGCGATGGCTCATGATCGTGGGCGCCACGCTCACCGCGGCCTCGTTGTGCTGCTACGGCGCCGTGCACCAGGAGTGGCAGCTCATGCTGATCCGCCTGGTGACCGGGGTCGGCGACGCCCTGTTCTTCACCGGGTCGGCGACGATGGTGGCCGACATGGCCCCGCCCGAGCGACGCGGCCAGGCGCTCAGCTACTTTTCGATCACCGCCTACATGGGGCAGGGCCTTGGTCCGACCATCGGCGAGTCGGTGGCGTCGGCGTCGGGTCGTCCGTGGGCGTTCGTCGTCGGTGGCTCGCTGGCGGGCCTCGGTGCGTTGGCGGCCGTGCGGGCGCCCGACGTGCGCCCGGTGCTGACACCGCTCGCGCCGGGGGAGGAGCCGGTCCGTCAGCCCCTGGTGAACCGCAAGGCGCTCGGACCGGGCGCCGTGCTGGGGCTGGGGTTGATGGGCTTCACGGCGTTCGCGGTGTACGTGCCGCTGTACGCGCCGACGTTGGGGATGGGCGGCTCGAAGTTCGTGTTCCTGGTCTACGCCGCGGTCGTGATGACCGTGAGGCTCGTGGGGGCGCGGTTGCCGGACCGGCTCGGTGTGCTGCGGACGGGCACGATCGGCACGTCGAGCATCGCCGCCGGCCTGGTGCTGACGGCGTTGTGGTCGCGGCCGCTCGGGCTCTACCTGGGCGCCGTGGTGATCGGGGTGGGGATGGCGATCCAGTACCCGGCGCTGATGGCCATGGCGGTGAACCGGGCGACCGACCAGGAGCGATCGAGCGTGGTGGGCAGCTTCACGGCGTTCTTCGACCTGGCCGGCGGCGCGGGGGGGATCGTGCTGGGCACGGTGGTGAGCCTGGGTGGCTACCGGGCGGGGTTCCTCGGCGGTGCGGTGTGCGCCGTGGCGGCGCTGGCCCTGCTGCGCCTCCGCGTCGGCCGAGCCGCACACTGACCAACTGATATATCGCGCCGCGGATTCGTGCGTCCGCCGCATCCCGACCAACCCCGCTGACCTGCCCTTCTTCGTCCCGGGACACTCACTCGCAGAATCTTCGAAGATTCTGCGAGTGAGGGACCGTTGGAGACTTCGGGCGCGGCTGGCCCGCGAAGGTGGCGGGTTACTTGCCGGCCAGGCGTGCCACGACCGGCGCGAACGCGTCGGCGTTGCGGTCCGAGACCGTCACGTAGCTGAACCCGTACCGCTCGCGGCGGCCCACGAGGCGATCGCAGATCTCGTCGACCGAGCCGATCAGTGCGTTCGGGTGGTCGGCCATGTCCTCGGCCGACAGACCGAACATGCCGCCCATCTTCTCGGCCACGGGGCCCGGGTCGTCGGTCACCGTGGTGAAGTACGCACCGACCTCGAGCTCGATCGACGAGAACCGGTCCCCGGCGCCGTCGCGCACCCAGGCGATCTTCTGGTCCATGGCCGCGGCCGACGACGACTGCACACCCTGCGGGCCCACGAAACCCTGGCGGTTGTCGAAGTTGAAGCTCACGATGTCGGCCACCTGACCGGCATAGGTGAGCACCTTGCGGGCGCCGCCGCCGATGATGATCGGCACGCTCGCCTGCACCGGCACCGGCTGGCCTTTGAAGCCCTTGGCGGTCACGTTCGGACCCGACACGTCGAGCGGCTCGCCGGTGAAGAACGCCTTGAAGAACGACACCGTTTCGGCCAGCCGGGCGATGCGGGTGGGCGCGTCGTCCATCGCCAGGCCCATCGCCTCGTACTCGCTGGCCACCCACCCGGCGCCGATGCCGAGCTCGAGTCGGCCGTCGGACAGCAGATCGAGCGTGGCCATCGACTTCGCCAGAACCACGGGGTGGTGGTAGTCGACGCACAGGACCCGGGCCCCGACGCGCAGCCTGTCGGTGACCGCAGCGGCCATGGCCATGGCCGGGATGGCGGCCAGCATCTGGCCGCCGTTCGAGGCGGCGTCGACGTAGTGGTCCGACACGTGCAGCGTCGAGTAGCCGAGGTCCTCGGACTTGCGGGCCAGGTCGCGCCAGGCGGCGCCGGACGTGGCGGCCGACGACGACACGGCGAAGCGGAACGGCTTGTGGCTCATGGCGGTCTCCCCAGGTGCGCCGGCGCCCCACGGCGCCGACCGGACATTCGTAGCAGGTCGGCTCAGGCCCCGACAGGGTCGACCTTGCGCGTGCTCTGCACCGCCAGCACGTTCGGGTCCATCAGGAACCGCACGGGCGGCAGCGTGGTGTCGGCCCGGAAGGAGAACCCGGTCATGGCCATGGTCAGGCGGATGCCGCCCGCCATGCCGAGCGCTCCAGGGTCGGGCAGGCGCAGCACGGGCCGGCCGCGGTCGGCTCCGTGGATGGCGTACTCCGGGTTCACCTGCACGATCGCCCCGTCGCCCGCATCGCCGAGCCGCACCAGGTGCAGGTTGTCGAACGCCAGCAGGTCGGCGCCCGCGATGGGCTCCGGGTCACCGACCGCGATCTCCATCACCTCGGCCCCGTCGAGCGACGCGGTGCAGAAGATCCGGTCGTGGCGGACACCCAGGCGCACGTCGCCCGTGCGCACCGGGTACCCCCAGCCTTCGCGGAGCGCCTCGGTGGCCGCGTCCGAGTCGCACACGGCACCCAGGCAGTAGCCCCGTGGACGGATGCCGGCCCGGACCACCAGACGCATCTGGGCCAACGTGAACGGCCCGACCGGGCTGTCGGGCACCTTCATGGCGAACGCCGCCACGTATGGCGGGATCGACGGGTGCAGCGCCGGCGGCGTGAGCAGCAGCGCCGGCTCGTGCAGGCACTCCCAGTTCACCTGCACCATCGTGACGTCGGGCAGCTCCCAAGCTGCGGTGGCCAGCGAGCGGACGTGCGGCGCCGAGGCCAGCGCGGCGGCCGTGTCGAGCGTTCCGATCAGCGGCATCTCTCACGCTCCCTGGAAGTGCGGCATGACCTCGCGGGCGAACAGGCGCAGGCTCTCGAGCACCTGCTCCTGTGGGATCACCTCGGCGGTGTTGAGGATGAAGTTCACGAGGTCGACGCCGCACGCCTCCCACTTCTTCAGCTCCCGCACGATCTGTTCGGGGTTCCCGATGGCGATCCCCTCGGGCGGCTGACCCGCTTCGCCGGGGGACTGGGCCTGGCGACGGGTGTTGGCCAGCAGGCCGGGCGACGGGTAGCCCTTGGTCGGGAACGCCTCCTTGGCCATGTCGAGCTGGCCGGCCAGGTACTGGAACGTGCCGATCATCTTGCCGCCGGTGGCGATGCCGGTGGCCGAGTCGTCGTGGCAGAACAGGAAGTTCGCCGCCGCGAGCTGGTCGTTGACGAAGGCGCCGGCCGGGGTGCAGTTGGCGATGCGGCGCCGGTACTCCTGCACGCGGCGCTCCTGCTCCTTGAACGACGTGAAGTTCACGCCGAGCGCGCCCATGCCGCGGTCGGCGGCGTCGAACTCGGTGCCCGGAGTCGACACGGCCACCCACATGGGCGGGTGCGGGTCCTGGTACGGCTTGGGCAGCACGGCGCGCGTGGGCATCGAGAAGAACTCGCCCTCGTGGCCGTAGCGCTCCTGCATCCACATCTTCGGGATGGCGTGCACGAACTCGTCCCACGACTTCTTGGTGGTGTCGGGGTTGGCCATGAAGCCGCCGAGCTCGGTCCACGTGGCCGAGCGGCCCGTGCCGAAGTCGAGCCGCCCACCCGACAAGATGTCGAGCACGGCGGCGCGCTCGGCGATGCGGATCGGGTGGTTGAACTCGGGGACGCACACCACGATGCCGTGGCCGACGCGGATGTTCGTCGTCTGAGCCGCGCAGGCGGTGAGGAACAGCTCGGGCGCCGAGCAGTGCGAGTACTCCTCCAGGAAGTGGTGCTCCACCGCCCAGACGTGGTGGAAGCCGAGCTGATCGGCCAGCCGCACCTGCTCGAGCGCGTTCAGGTAGACGAGACGTTCGTTCTCGCGGTTCATCGGACGCGGCACGGACAGCTCGTAGAAGATGCCGAACTTCACGGTGACCTCCCTGCTGCACGGTCCCCAACCGACGCAGCGAGCGCAACCTACCCGCGGCGTCCGGCGGCCTCCCAACGGCCGGGCAGGATGGGCATATGGACGTGACACGCATCTACACCGGCGACGACGGACGGTCGCACTTCGAGGACCTGAAGATCCCGATGGCCGAGACCGAGTTCGGTCGCATGTCGGCCCTGGTGAAGGCCGCCGGGGTCATCTTCCGGGAACCGGCGGGCGCCGGGCCGACCGACTTCCTCGACTTCCATCCGGCGCCGCGGCGCCAGTTCGTGATCCACCTGGCCGGCCGCGTCGAGATCGAGACCGGCAACGGCGTCACGCGCCAGTTCGGTGTGGGCGACATACTCCTGGCCGACGACACCACCGGCCAGGGCCACATCAGCCGGGGCGTCGAGGGCCCCCGCCTGCAGATCTTCGTGCCGCTGGCCGACGAGGTCGACCTCGACCGCTGGCGGTAGGCCAGACTGACGGGCATGGCGAACGAGCTGTGGGCGAGGGTGGTCGGGCAACCCTCCGCCGTGGCGCTGCTCGAGGGTGCCGCTCGCAACCCGGTCCACGCCTATCTGTTCGTGGGGCCGCCCGGCAGCGGGAAGCGGGCCGCGGCCCGGGCGTTCGCCGCCGCGCTCTTGTGCGCCGACGGCGGCGACGGCACGTGCCGCGACTGCCGGCTGGCGCTGGCCGGCGCCCATCCCGACGTGCGCGAGGTCGAGCGCGTCGGCGCGGCCATCAACATCGACCAGGCGCGTGAGATTGTTCGGCTGGCGTCGCTCGCCCCGGTGGAGGGGCGCCGCAAGGTGATGATCCTCGACGAGTTCCACCTGCTGGCCCCGCCTGCGGCGGCGGCGCTGCTGAAAGCGATCGAGGAGCCGCCCCCGTCCACCGTGTTCTGCGTCCTCGCCGACGACGTGCCGAGCGAGCTCGTCACGATCGCGTCGCGCTGCGTGCGCGTCGAGCTGCGTCGGCTGACCGACGAGCTCGTGCGCGAGGTGCTGGTGGCCGAGGGCGTCGAGCTCGAGCACGCCGCGCTGGCGGCCCACGCGTCGGGCGGTGACCTCGATCGGGCCCGCCTGCTCGCGGCCGACCCGGCGCTGGCGGCGCGGCGCAAGGCGTTCGCCGAGCTGCCCCACCGGCTCGACGGCTCGGGCGCCGCGGTGGCGCGGGCGGTCGACGAACTGCTCGGTCTGATCGAGGGGGCGGCCGCACCGCTCGCGGCGCGGCACAACGCGGAGATCGCCGAGGTCGATGAGCGGGTGAAGCAGCTGGGCGAACGGGGCTCGGGGCGCAAGAGCCTGGAGGAGGGCCACAAGCGAGAGCTGCGCCGGCACCGCACCTACGAGCTGCGCACCGGCCTCGGGGTCCTGGCCGGCACCTACCGCGACGAGCTCGTGCGCGGCTCGTCGCGACCGGCCGAGGCGGTGGCGGCGGTCCACAAGGTGCACGAGGCGCTCGAGTCGCTCGACCGGAACCCGAACGAGGCGCTGCTGCTGCAGGCGCTCCTGCTCACGCTGCCCAGCGGCGCGGCGGGGCGATGAGCCGTCCACGCCTCGTCGCCATCGACGTCGACGGCACACTGATCGGCTCGGATCACGAGATCAGCGCCCGCAC
>JANPGL010000864.1:0-3830 GCA_031423915.1 Actinomycetes bacterium
TCCCCGAAGTAGATACCCGTGGCGACGATCTCGGCGGTGGCCATGGGCTACTTGAACGCGAGCGGGTTGATGGGCGAGCCGACGCCCTGCGTCACCTTGATGGCCGGTGCGCAGAAGAAGAACTCGTACACCCCGTCCGCCGCGCAGTCGTCGGCCAGCTCATCGAAGTCGAGGATCTCGCCGAGCGTCATGCCCATGTCGCGGATGAGGATCATGTGGACCTGCAGCGTGGCGTTGTCGTCCTCGCCCGGGAGCACCTCGATGGCCCAGTTGTCCGAGCACACGGCGGCGACCTCGCGCTCGTGTAGCCAGTCACAGCAGTCCTGGCCGAGGCCCGGTTCGCCGGCCATGAACTCCACGGCCGACTTGCGCTCGGTGAAGAACTTCCGCCAGCCGGTGCGGAACAGCATGATGTCGCCGCTGCCCACCCGGACGCCCTGCGCCTTCTCCGCAGCCTCCAGATCGGCCGGCGTGATGACGGCGCCGGCCTCCATCCACTCGACGCCCTTGAGCCGGGCGATGTCGAGGAGCACTCCGCGGCCGGCGACGCGCTTGCCGATCTTGTCGATCGAGCAGTGCGATGCGCCGTGGATCGACACGTCGCGCGACGGGAAGCCGTTGTACAGCTGGTCGTCGTAGTAGACGTGCGACAGGGCGTCCCACTGCGATGCGCCCTGCAGCGGCATGAAGATGTAGTCGTCGGCGTAGCGGAAGCCGCCGGGGAACACCTGGTTGTCGCCGGTCTGCGACATGAGGTGCACCGGGTTGATGCGACCACCACCGGGCTGCGGTCCGTTCACGTCGAACGGGATCCCGAGGTCGAACGTCTTGCCCAGCTTGATCAGCTTCGAGGCGGCGACGAGCTTCTCGGGCGTGATCAGGTTCAGGGTGCCGATCTCGTCCTCGGCGCCCCAGCGCCCCCAGTTGCGCAGACGCGCGCCGACGGATCGGAAGTCTTCGCTCACAGCCATGTCGATTGCCTCTCTTGTTCGGTGGTGGTGCGGTTCAACGCATACGGGTTCAGCGGGGGGTGTCGGGACCGATGGGCGTGCTCAGCTCGCCGCCCCACTCGTCCCACGGTTGCGGGTTCTGGGCGTAGCCGCCGCTGGCGCTCCAGCCGCCGTCGACGGAGAGGACCTGCCCCGTCACGAAGCTCGACGCGCTCGACGCCAGGAACAGGAACGGACCGACCAGCTCGGGCAGCTCGCCCATGCGCCGCATCGGGGTGCGGCTGCGCATCCAGTCGGCCATGCCCGAGTCCTCGAGGAGCGAGCGGGTCATCTCGGAGATGAAGAAGTTGGGCGCGAGGACGTTGACGCGCAGGTTGCGGTCGCCCCACTCGCAGGCCAGCAGGCGGCTCAGCTGGTTCACCCCGCCCTTGGCCGCGAAGTACCCGGCGGTGCGGTTCTCGGACCCGGCGTTGCCGAAGATCGACCCGAGGTTGATGACGCTGCCTCCGCCGTCGCGCAGCATCTCGGGTGCCGCGGCGCGGGTCATGTAGAAGAGGCCGATCAGGTCGGTGTTGACCATCTTGGCGAACATCTCGGGCTCGGCCCGCTCGGTGCGCAGCAGGCGGTCGTCGGCCCAGCCGGCGTTGTTCACCAGGATGTCGATCTTCCCGAACGTCTTCATCGTCTCGGCCACGACGTTGGCGCAGTCGTCGTACTCGGTCACGTCGCCGCGCACGGCGATGCAGCGTCGACCCAGCCCCTCGACCATGGCCTTGGTGTCGGCCAGCTTGTCGACGCTTCGCGCGGTGACGACCACGTCGGCGCCGGCCGAGGCGAGGATCTCGCAGAACAGCACCCCGAGGCCGTAGGAGGCGCCGGTGACGATGGCGACCTTTCCGTCGAGGCGGAACGTGTCGGTCAGCTCCACGATGTGCCTTTCACTGCTCGGCGAACTGATCGCGCAGCTCGCGCTTGATGATCTTGCCGCTCACGGTCTTGGGCAGTTCGTCCAGGAAGATGACGCGCTTGGGCTTCTTGTACCCGGCCAGGCGGTCGCGGCACACGCCGATGATCTCGGCCTCGGTGGCGGTCGCACCGGCGCGCAGCACGACGACCGCGGTGACGTTCTCGCCCCACGTCGGGTCGGGCAGGCCCACCACCGCCGCTTCGGACACGGCCGGATGGGTGTAGATGACCTCTTCGACCTCGCGGCTGTAGACGTTCTCCCCGCCCGTGATGATCATGTCCTTCATGCGGTCGACGATGTAGAAGAAGCCCTCGTCGTCTCGCCGCGCCATGTCGCCGGTGTGGAACCAACCACCCTCGAACGCCTTGCGCGTGCCCTCGGGGTTGTTGAAGTAGCCCTTCAGCACCTGCTCGCCGCGCACGATGATCTCGCCGACGACGCCGGGCGCGCACTCCGCCCCCTGCTCGTCGACCACCATCACGTCGGCCAGGCACATCGGCGTGCCGCAGGAGGCCAGCAGGTGCTCCTCGCCCTGGGTGGCCCGCACGTGGGCCGCCTTGGGGAACGTGAGGACGTTGCCGCCGAGCTCGGTCATGCCGAAGCCCGAGTAGACGATCGGGCCGAAACGGGCGATGGCGGCGCGCAGCACCTCGACGGGCATGGCGGCGGCGCCGTACCCGATGCTGCGCAGCGTGGCGAGCGAGTACTCGTTCACCTTCGGGTGCTGGAGGATGAAGTTGAGCATGGTCGGCGCCAGCGCGGTGCCCGTGATCCCGTGCTCGTCGACCAGGCGCATCCACAGCTCGGGCTCGAACATCGGGGTCAGGACGATGCGGCCGCCCCGCAGATGGGTGACCGGCACCGCGTAGCCCGAGACGTGGCAGAGCGGGAAGGCCATGAGGGTGCGCTCGTCGCGGGTCGGCTCGTACTCGATGACGGACTCCAGCACGGCCGTGGTGAGGTTCCGGTGCGTGAGCATGGCGCCCTTGGGGAACCCGGTCGTGCCGCTCGTGTAGAGCAACCAGGCGGTCGTGTCGGGATCGACCTCGATCGACGGGTCGCTCGGCGGGGCGGCGCCCACGACGTCGTCGTAGTCGGGGAACCCGCCCCGGCCCGCGCCGCCGATCACGATGAGGTGCTCGACCGTGGGCATCTCGGCGAGCAGCGTCTGGACGCGATCGAGGTAGCTGTCCTGCACGATGAGGACGCGGGCCTCGGCGTTGTTCAGGATCCAGGCCCACTCCTTGGGGTGGAGCCGGTAGTTGAGGAACGTGAGTGCCATCCCGGCCGACGGCACGCCGTAGTAGCACTCGACGTACTCGGGCAGGTTCTCGGCCAGGATGCCGACGCGGTCGCCCGGCGATGCCATGGCCAGCAGCGCGTTGGCGACGCGCACCGACCGCTCGTGCAGCTCGCCGAAGGTGACCGTGCGATCGCCCGACACGATGGCGACACGATCGGGCGTCTTGCGTCCGTTCAGACGGACGATGTCTCCGAGCAACATCGGTCCCGAGCCCCCCGGCTAGTTGACAGGCGTATCAACTTCACGGGCAGAATTCCGCGGTCGGGTGGGGTCTGTCAAGTGCGCCACGATGTCACCGGCGAACCACTCAGCACCGAGGAGACCACATGATCGTCAAAGAGGGTCGGACACCGAAGATCCTTCCGTTCGACATGACCGACGTCGTGCGCGATGCCGGCGGCGTGCTGCGCTACACCGGGCTGCCGTCGTCGCTCGTGGCCATGCTGCGCGCCAGTGTCGACCGCCACGCCGGCGACGAGGCGCTCGTCGAGGTCGGAGGCGAGCGCGTCACCTACCAGGAGCTGTGGGATCGCGCCGGCCGCGTCGCCGGCGGGCTGCGCACCGCCGGCGTGGCCGACGGTGACCGCGTGGCCATCCGGCTCGGCAACGG